>JBGSVU010000858.1:0-2262 GCA_041752775.1 Pirellulaceae bacterium
CGAATTCCCCGTCTCGCATCACTGAGTGCAGCAGGCAGCGCCCATTTCCTACTAAATCCCTGCTTTAAACCAAATCACCTCGCGCCCAGCCGAAGCCCCCGCTTCCGGCCCCGGATCACCTCGCGCAGATTGGACAGCTACTCCAGATAAAGGGGAGAAAAGCATGGACAATTTTTCCGGCTTCGAAAGCAGTGATCCGGTCATTGAGCCGGCTATTGAACCGGCGATTGAACCGGTTCACTTGTTCGTGCGGCAGATTCGCCGGCGGCTGAACTGGCACCGCATGCTGCGATGCGGACTGGGATCGGTCGCGACCGGCGCCGCGGTGATGCTCTGTGTCGCGACTGGTTACGTCTGGGCCGGGTATGCCGTTCCAGTGATTGCATGGCCGGTGGCCGCCGCCGGCTGCGCGGTTGTCACTCTTGTTGCATGGTTGATGGTCCGGATTGGCGATGATGAGGCGGCTCATTTTGTCGACACCAATTTCGAACTGAAAGATTCTGTGCGCTCCTGCCGGAACTTTTCACTGGCCGGGAAAACTGGCGGGTTCTACTCGCTTCAGGCCATCCAGACTCAGGCCGGGGTGGCCGGCAAATCGTGCGAGTCCATTCGATACGGGCCTTCGTATCGTCTCGCCGGGCTGGCCGGATTGATGTTACTGATTGCCGTCGTTCTCGGTTTCAAGGGGACTGACCCGGTTGTGCTTGACCGAATCGGACAGGAAAACGCCACGGCAGCGATGACCAGCAAGGTGAACCGCGAGCTGCGCGAGATGATCGATGGACTGGAACGGTCAATCGATGATGAAAACGAAAAGAAGCTGGTCGATCCCAACAAGCTGCGCGAGTGGGTTGACCAGCTGGAAGAAACCAGAGATCTCCGTGAAGCGATGCGGCAATACGCCAGACTGGAACGAAAAATCAATCAGGCCGCCGAAGCGATCCAGCAGAAAAAAGAAGAGCAGTTGCTCGACCTCGCCGCAGAAGAGTTGAAAAAACAGGACGAAACCCGCGACCTCGGCGACACGCTGAAGCAGAAAAAATACGATCAGGCTGCCAAAAAACTGGGCGAGCTGGATCCGGAAAAAAAGGCCAGCGAATCCGACGCGAACAAAAAGCTGTCGGAGAAAAAAAAGGAACTGGCCAGGCTCAGGGCCGCCGCCAACCGCATGGCCGACGCGGCCCGACGCAGTGCAAACCAGCCAGACCAGAAAGGGAACCAGAAAAACAGCCCCAACGCTCCTGACGCAGAGGGAAAGGACCGCGCGAACAACGCCGCAGATCGCAACCGGAAAAAACAGGCCCAGCAGGCGGATGGCCAGCCAGACAAAGCCGGCAACCCGCAACAGCAACCTGGCGACATCGACCAGGACGGAGAGTTGACCGAAATGCTGGAAGACCTGGAGGAGGGCGTCGAAGAGCTGGACCAGGCGATCCAGGAGGCGGAGATGCAGGAAGGGCAGGCCGGCGAAGAAGAGGACGGCGAAAAGAGAATGGCGGCCAGCCAAAATCGTGTTCAGGGCGATCTGGAACGGCTGCAAAAGAAACTGATGAAAATGGCTCGCCAACGATCGGCACAGTCCAGGCTGCGGCAACTCGGAGCCAAAGCCGGCCTGGCGGCAGAAAATGCGGCACAAAACGGTGGCGGCAAATCCGGCAGCCACGCGGACAACAGTTCCGGGACCGGGGGCAAGGAACCTGGCACAGGCACCAGCGATGCCCAACGCGAGGGCGCGGACAACGTCGACGTCAAAGGCTGGCAGTCGGCACTGAAAGGAATCAAGGGCGAAGGCCCCTCCCTGACCAAAATCGAATCCGCTGATGACGGTACCGGTGTCAGTGGCCGGACAGGCGAAGCCAAACAGCGTGAGTTCCAGCGCCAATTCGAGTCTTTTGTGGAGCGTGCCGACATCCCCGAAGACCTCAGGAACGGAGTGAAAAACTATTTCACCCAGATTCACGAACCTTCAGAACCATTACCAGATTCCGACGGCGATGAAACCGGAAAATAGCAGAGAGGCCCACCGTGGCGACGATTCCGGGACAGCATTCCAGCCCGGAATACAACCGCTGCATGCCGGTATTTCGCCGGTGCGACCCTGTTCCCTGTCCGGAAATCATCCGACGGGACTGGTTAGTTAGCTGGGCAGCGCCACTTTTAGTCAGTCAAAATGCTCTGGAATCCGGTTTTTTTGGCGAACGTACGATGGACGTCCTCGTCCGTCGGATTTCGCAGTTTTCGACGGACGTGGACGTCCATCGT
>JBGSVU010000859.1:0-2538 GCA_041752775.1 Pirellulaceae bacterium
GTTGGAGCGGACCGGGACGACGGCCAGTTCCAGTTTTTCCTGCGATCTGAAGAAGTGGCTGCAAATCATGCGGGCGTATGAAGAGGGTGGGCAGGCCTACCACGCCACTTTGCCAACGGATTCGCTGCGGCAGCTGCGGACCACGATGCTGGAAATCGAAACATTCGGTTTTGATTTGGCCCGCGAAAAACAACAGCAGCTGGGCGCTCGTGTTCGGGCCCTGTTGGCGGACAGGGGTTTTGGAAGTGTGGCTGCCGAAGGTTTCCAGGCTCCGGGGGTCGTGGTCAGTTACACGACGGACCCGGAAATCAGCAGCGGCCAGAGATTTCGCCAGGCCGGAATCCAGATTGCCCCAGGTGTGCCGCTGCAGTGCGATGAACCTGCCGGCTTTCGGACGTTTCGCATCGGCCTGTTCGGCATCGACAAATTGCAGAACGTGGACCGCACGGTGGATTCGCTGGCCCGGGCCATCACGTGGCAATAATTCGTCCGGCGGATTCAGGGGCCTGTTGCAATTGAATCCTGGATCTGATTTTTTCTACGAGCCGCCGTTTTCCGTCGGCCCCGCAGCGGTGGTTTCCGTAGCGCCGGTTTCAGCAGGTGCTGCCGGCTGGGCGGGTTCTGCCGGTTGCGGCAACAGTTTGCCGATTTCGAGAGCGCGTTCTGCAAAGGCCTCCATGATCCTGATGGTCGCAGACGATTCTTCATCGGTTTCCGGTTCACCGGTTTCGGGACGTCCCAGATCAACCAGACCGATATCGGAATTTTTCATCGCGGAATCAATAACCGCCAGAGTTGTGGTGACGGCTTTTTTCTCATCACCAGAAATTGGAGACTTGTTGATTGCGTTGAGAGCCCGCTGGCATCCGAAAAGAAAAGCCTTGCTTCGTCGGCGCACGATATTCAACTGGTAATTGGGCAAATCAAATTCGCGCCACGATTTCATGGTGGGGCCTGACTTTTCGTCTCCCCCCGACTGCCCCTGTCCGCCAGAATCCCTGCCATCGCCGTCGCCCCCGCCAGCCGACATCCCGTCACCGCCTGTAGAGCCAGGAGCACTTCCCGGAGCGGCTCCGCCGGGACCCATCGCACTGCCCGTGCGACCTGTCCGTTCGCCTCGCAATTCCGCCGGGGTTTTGTAAGCGGGATCGATCAACCATATGTCACTCCACAGCATGTTAATGGCCACCAGTTCTTCGATCGAGTTCCGGATGGCAGTCGATTCACCGGCCAGAACATCGTGAGTCAGGCGGGTCAGCGCCATGGCGGAATTGCCGGCTACATCTGACGGAATCGAATCGAACTTGATCCGGGACAACGCCTGGGCGGCCTCCATTCGCAACATCATCCGGGCAGTGTCATCAGCAGCAATCCGGCTGAGCGCCCCGACCGAGTTGACGTCCTGGAGGAAACCAAGCGACTGGATGGAGCGTTTCCGGATCCAGTAGTCAAGTTCCGGATCCCAATTGCCCTGGCCGGGCGCGTTGCCGGCCAGCACGGACTGCGAGTAACTGCGAATACTGTTGACATCCAGGCCATGCGATTCCATCCCTTCGATCTCCGCGACACGGACCATGCCCGCCATGGCCGCTGCCACGAGATACCCTGGGGTGTTTTCGTCCCCGACCAGTTCCGTGAGAAAGGCCGCTGCGGCCCGGTGAGGAATCGGAAAAATGTTGCGAATGCTGTCGCCTTCCCTTTCGTCCAGCTGTCCCGCCAGGTAGACGGCGTTCAGGCGGACGGAAGGGTGGTAGTTGCCGGTGGCCATCTTTCGAGCGGCGGGAATGATCAGGGATTCGATCAGATAAGTCCGGTTGGCGCCGCTACTGGCCGATACAAAATCCTTTAGAAACTTTTGCCGCAGCGAACCGACCTGGCTGATGGTGGCGTTGGTGGTTTGGGCCATTGCCGCAAGTTCGTAATTGTTGATGTAATTGTCGAAGCTCGTGTCGCGGGCGGCACTGCCACTTTTCAGGGCGGCCAGCGTTTTGCTTTTGTGGCTGGACTGCAGGTCCCGCGCCGCTTTGCTGTCGGCTTTCATCTGAACGCGTTCGGCCGGCGTTTCATTACCCGTCAATTCGGGAATGAAATACTCGGGCGCAACCGGCCAGACTTCATAGGCGGGCTCGGCGCCGGGATCCTGCGCGAACGCCAGCATGCCTGGAATAAACGCCAGCCAGGCAACCAGCAGGAACCGCAATGGCCCATGCCGGTGAGAGCCGCTGCAGTGGCGGATTTGTCTCCTGGCCGTAACACCGTTGCTGGATTTTGACTGGCTAAACATGGTCTTTCTGCTCTCCCGGCCTCTTTCACTGCTCGCGGTCTGGAATGCCGCTCATACACAAGAATATCAGTGCGCACCCGCGGGTTCAAACTCCCGGCGCCGCTTTTTTCCGGATTTTGCCGATTTCCGTAAGGGTTATCCGTCCGATGCTGGCGGCAAACTGGTCTTGGAGAGCACAATTCTCCGGGATTAAATTGGTGGCGGGATGCAGGTTGTGGTGCGACCACAGGAATTCGCGCGTTGGCAAGTTTTCA
>JBGSVU010000860.1:0-2766 GCA_041752775.1 Pirellulaceae bacterium
GACCCCAAACGGGGCAGCCAGCATGATCAAGTCAATCAGTTTCAGGATGACTTCATTCAGTCCGTCAAAGAAATCCTTCACTGGTTTGGCTGTGGCCGGATCGATCAGGATCAGTCCGATGCCAAAAAAAATCGAAAACACGATCACCTGCAGCATGTTGCCATTGTCGGTCGCCGCGCCGATGATGTTTTTGGGTACGAGATCGATCAGTGGCTGCAGCGGCCCCTGTTTGCCCGTGGCTTCGGCCTGTTCAATTTTCGCGGCCGCGAACTGCTGATAATCCGCGGTCAGTGACGCACGCGTTTCTGCGCTGATACTGCGGCCGGGCTGGACCAGGTTCACGATCAACAACCCCGTCGAGATCGCCACGACGGTAGTGAACAGGTAAAGCGCAATCGTGCGCCCGCCCATCGACGAGAGTTTCGCGATGTCCTTCAAATCGGAAACACCCTTGATCAGCGATCCGACAATCAGCGGAATCGCAATCAGCTGCAGCGAGTTGATGAAGATCGTTCCAAAAGGTTTGATCCAGTCCGTGACCAGCCCGTCCAGGCCCAGTCGATGAGCGATGAAACCAGTCAACAAACCCGCTGCCATCCCGATCAGGATTTTCCAGTGCAAGGCCAGTTTCATGATCGGTCCGATCGAATGGTGGGTTTGAGAAGCAAGCGTTCACGGCTCGATAACGCATTGTCCATCTTTAGGGGGTCAGACCCCGGCGCGTGAACGGCTACGTTTTTGAAACGGATTCCTAATCAAAATACACCCGCGTCAGCGACTCTGCCAGCGTTCCGTTTCCGGAAATGGATTCGGCCTGTTGTCGCGCCTGCTCCACCAGCTGCTCCCGGCAAGGCGTCTGTTCCAGCAGGTATTTGGTCCACCGCGCAAAGGCCTCCCGCGATCCGGGATTGACCTGCAGTGCCGTCTGTTGATGCCGAACCAGATCCGGCAAATGTTGCCCCATCACAGTGATCACCGGTGTTTTGCCTTTCATCGCCGCCAGAACAGCTGCCCGGGCCAAGGGACCGTCGGCGGCCTGCCAGAAAAAATCCACAGCCTGAATCAGACCGGCCGGATCGTCGACCTCGTCCAGAATGTGAACGTTGCTCGCGGCTTCCATCAGCCGTGTCCATCGCTCCAGGCTGCGGCGCTGTCGGCCCTGTCCCACAATCAGCAAGTGCACATCATCGCGGATGCAGTAGAGCAGATCGGTTGCCCATATCAGGTCTTTCAACCGGCTGCGGGGGTCAAGCGGTGCAATCGCGAGCGCAAGTTTTGCATCGCCATTCAGAAACAGCCGGGTCTCAACATTTTTTCTCGCGATCGCCGGCTGGCCCACCGGTTCCAGCTGCTGTTCCAGAAAATAGCCAACCGGAATTTTCTTTCCACGCTGGATCAAATCGTTGCCTTTGATGCCCGGGCCACCCTTCGCGAGCAGAACCCCAGCGGGAAAAAACGGGAATCCGGCCAGTCGCTGTTTCACATCCAGCAGGTCGTGCAGGGTCAATACGCGGCGGCAACGATGCGACATCCAGACCCAGTCGACCCAGGCCGGACCACACCAATTGTGAACAATTCCCGGCCGCAGCGATCGCGTCAGTGCGGCCAGCTCACGCCACGCCACGCGCTGGTTTCCCGAGCGGCCACAGAAATGGACTGGCACGCCCAACCTGGCCGCGGCAGCTTCAGCCGTTTCCCGACCGCGGCGATGTCCGGATACCAGCTGCAAGTCCACTCCAGCCTGGACCAGTTCCTTGGCAACGGCCAGGAGCTGGGCGGCCTCACCAAAGCGAAACAGGTCGGGAACCCAGGCCAAAACGCGTTTTGCACTCACGCTTTGGCCCCGTCTTTCACAACCGACGGAACTGACCTGCCTGTTTCCGTCAGCAGAGCTTCCCACCGGCCCGGACCCCGGTTCTGAAAAACCCCCTGCCGGCTCGCGGCACCAATCCGTTGCCGCAATCCCGGATCATCCAGCAGATCGATGATTTTCCCGGCCAGCAGTTCCGGTGAGACAGTCTCAACCAGACTGATGTTCTGGCCGTCCACCAGCCATTTTTCACCCGGATCGGGCGATTGCAGTGCGACACAACACAACTCGGAACGCATCGCCTGCAACATCGGCATCGCCAGACTGGAACTGGTGACCGGGTGCACAAACAAATCCGAGGCCGCCAGCATTTCTTCCAGGGAATCGAACGCACCAGGAAAACAGACGCTTTCCAGCAAATCCATCCGGTGCACGAAATCCATCCACTCCCGGGTACAGACATGGTCACCCAGCATCCACAGTCTCGCATCGGGGTTCTCGCGGGTGACCGTTTTCCAGGCCTGCAGCAACAGCGTCATCGCCGACTTCTGATTCATCGGCAGACACATTGTGACGAGCAACTCATGGGGGTGAATCGCTTCCAGCCCGGGGCTGTCGCCAATCGACTGGCGTGCCACCCGCCGCCTCACGTCG
Source organism: Pirellulaceae bacterium (assembly GCA_041752775.1). Taxonomy (GTDB): domain Bacteria; phylum Planctomycetota; class Planctomycetia; order Pirellulales; family Pirellulaceae; genus BJ22. The sequence goes on from JBGSVU010000860.1 coordinate 2,465, forward strand.
CGATCCGGCCACAGCGAACGGAGCACATCATCGTCATCGCGAGTCACCATGGCTGGTAACAGGTCCATCCGCGATGCCGGAAATCCCGAACGCAGCAGCCACTCCAGCTCGGCCGGACAGGCAACCAGCACCTGATCGGCTTGCCCGAGCGAGCGCACCAGCCGGCGCAGGGCCGCCGTCCCGACCGAACGCAATGATTCGATGCCCATTTCAAAATGAACGACCAGCCTCGTTTCGGGCCCGAGGATACTCCGGAATTCAGCCACGTCGCCAGCGCAGTCCAGCAACAGCACAATTTCCGG
>JBGSVU010000861.1:0-4650 GCA_041752775.1 Pirellulaceae bacterium
AACACTCTTTCCTTTTGGGGGATGCCATATGAGTCGTTTTGGGTGGGGCATGGCAGTTTTTGTGCTGCTGTGTGTGGGAACTCTGGTTGCCGTCAGTTTGATGCAACGGGCTCGCGAACTGGAACCGGTCGGAAGAAATCCGATCCCCGAAATGCAGCGGCAACGCGCAGAAGCCAGCCGCCCCAAACCCGATCCTGTTCCTGACAACTATGTTCAGGCTGGCGGTATTCTGCGGCCCCGCGAAGACGTGCAGGCCCCGCAAAAACCAGAGGAAGAAACAGCATCTGCCAGCCTGTTTCCCAATCCGGGCATGACTCCTGTCGTTGCGGTGGACGCCAACGCATTCACGCAAACGGTTGCCGAAGCTGTCGAAAACCCGGACCTTGCCCATCGGTTAACTGCCATGATTCCGGCTCCGGAATTTGACAGGCAGGCCTACGAAAACGACAAACAGGCCTATTTGAACATGGTTGAACCGGGCCGTATCTGGCAGTCGGCTGCGCCTGGCGAAGGCGTAACGTCGCTTGAGCGCAACACCGACTATGCGTCGAAGGTGCTGCAGGGAGAAAAAGTCAATCTGGAAGTCAGGGCAGAGCCTGGCATGCCGGTGACATTTCATTCGCCGCGTCTCGGTTCATTTGACAGCCAATTGACGACGATCACGGTGGAAGCCGATGAAAACGGAATTGCCCGTACAGCATGGTTGGCCAGTTCAGGCACCCGGGGTGAAGTTGAGATCTTTGCAGCCAGTCCGGTTCATTCCGGTCAGGCCCGGTTTCTGGTGACTGTTGAAATCCCTCCCAGCGTGGTTCACAACGGAAATTGAACTTTCGCAAACACTGACTTCTGATCCCGTCCTCCCGAAAACAAGACTTGTCGCAACTGTTAAAGAGAGACTGCACTATGAAACGCGTGACCTCGAATCTGGTGGAAAGCAGGGGCAAAACAGGCACGATTTGCTGGTCGTTGGTCGCCTTTCTGCTGCTGGCGTCCATTCCGGCGACTGGTTTTGGACAGGGTATACCTCCAGGCGGTACATCCGAAGAGTTTGCAGTCGATGTTGATTTTTTGGTTGAGTCAATTTCTGTGTCCGGTTCAACTTGCACGATCGATTACGAATTGATTCGAGACTATTCCGGCACCTTTTCGCCCTGGTGTTCAATTGAGGGGCCTGCCGGACCGCTGGACACGGTAAATTTCACTTCCGCTCAACTGTTGGCGGGAATTCATTCGATTACCCTCAACACGCAGAATTCGGGTGACGGAGACTACGTGGTCAACGTCCGCTTCTTTGATCCGCCGACCCAGAACAACCCATTGAAATACGAATTCACGGTGACCAGTGGCACCGCAGGCAGTTTCACCTACTCCTATGAAGTGCTTCCGGAGGTGCTGATTCCAGGTACGCCCTTCCCTTCGGCTCCGACCGATCCGTCATTCGGCAGCGGCGAATCGATGACGACGCGTCGCGGTGGGGTCGGACCAACGATCGGGATCGGCACGCGCGGGATGGTGGCAATTCCGATGTTTGAGGGTGGGCGATGCGATGTGGCGGCCGGTACCGGGACGGGCAGCACCAATTCCGGCAACTTTATCAATGGCAGCCAGAACATACCGTCACCCCGCCCCCCGATGTGCGCATGGGCAAGTTCCACTGATGACAATGCAGGTGGATGTCCCGAAGGTGTCTCCCTCGATCCGACCACCGATGGATGTGGTTGCAGTGAGGGCTGTCCAGGCGGATCGGGCGGAGGTGGTTGCTCGTCGTGCGGCGGGGGTGGCGGAACGGGGGGCAACTGTGAAGTTCAGACTGCGGGCAACGACCTGAGTTCCTCGATCCGGGTGGTGCCGTGGAATGCCTGGTACCATTCCAGCTTTTCACCCGGTGCCTTTATCGAATACGACACGAGTGTTTATTTGACTGAAAACTCGTCACTCGGCATGACGGCCCGCGTTTTTGATGTGGAACTGGGGCGGGCCATTCTGCTGTACGAAAACTATCCAGGCGGATCAGACTACCCGGCGGACGCCGGTAGCAACGGATCGTTCTCGGAGGACACCCGCAGCTATCGGTCAGCCAAACTGAAAGATTCTTCGGGCAACGTCGTGACCACACTGGCGGCAGCGACCCGGCTGGATGTTGTGCGACACGACGGGCGACAATTCCAGTTCGAACTCTACGCCGAGGGTTCGGGCAATGATCGCGAAGGCCGGTTGATCAGTCTGCTCGATCGCAACGGCCAGGGAACCACAATTACCTACACCGGCAGCACGGGTCGCCAAATCAATGTCGTGACCGACCGCTTCGGCTATCAAATGACGTTTACCTATGGCGCGACGGTTGCCGGTCGCAACTGCGTGACACAAATCGCACTGCCCAACAGCCAGAATGTAACGATCGCCTACAGCGGAAACTTCATCAGCCAGGTGACTTCGCCGGGCGGAGTCAAATGGACCTGCGGCGTGTCATACAATTCCACTTCACAGACTGCAGACTTTACGCTCAACAGCCCCCAGCGGGGCATTCGGGTTTACAAATGCGCTCCCGACTATATGACCTTCAATGGCGGAATCATCTCCCAGCCCACCAACTGTTTTCGCGGAACCGTCACCCAGTACGGCGGCAACGTGCTGTCGGTTTATCCCAACCCGGCCAACGGTGACGAAGTGCTCATCTGGCGGGCGGGGAACAAACTGAGCCAGTTGAACAAGGGCCTCTCCGAAGCGTTCTTCAAGACCTGGACCATCGGCAATATCAACGATGGCTACAACGCCTTTACCAACCTGACAATGGAGTCCACGTACTGCAAAGCGGAGTACCCGGGCACCGGTGGCAGTTATTCCGACGTCAAACTCAAGACCATGATCTCCTGCGGGGCGGCAACCAGCATTGTGCCTTCGACCGTTTCCGGACCGGGCACTGAGATCACCTGCACCTACAATACCGACCAGTTCATCACCCAGGCAGACTTTCCGGACGGCACGTTTATCGCCTGCACCTACGACGCCGACAACCAGATCACACGGTATCGCGATCGAGCGGGGAACGTCATCAAATGCGAATACGACACGTCGGGCAATTTGACCAAACGGATCGAAGGAATTCGCGAAGAATACGGCACCGACATGAACCAGTCGGAGTACGCCGAATACCGCTACGAGTATTACACGGCCGCCGGACCGACCAAAGGCTCGCTCAAAACGGCCTACTCGCCGTTGCACACCAACGAGGCTGACATCCACCGCACCGACTTCACCTATTACGCCAACGGCCAGGTCAAAGAGTGTATTCTGCCTGCCACCGAAGTCGGCCAGTCCCGTCCCGTCATCCAGTACAGCTACAATTCACTGGGTCGCGTCGCGTCGCAAACCGATGCCGCCGGGCATGTGACCGAGTACGCCTATGACAACATGGGTCGTTGCACAGAGACAACCCATGACGATGGAACGACCGACGAAGTGGTCTACGGGGTTGCTACCGGTGCCGATGCCGACCGCGTGGTCAAACGTAAGAATCGGGCCGATGTCTTCACCTCAATCGTCTACGATTACCTTGGCAAACAGAAGTACATTTACGAGGGCAGCCAGTACATCAATGCCCAGGGCCAGACGGTCACCCAGACCGACCCGACCCAGATCCGGCAGACCACGCTGGCATTTACTGCTGCCACCGACCTGCTTGTCTACCAGTACGTGGATGGTGTCCGCTCCAATCATGTCTATGACTACCGCCATCGCCGGGTCTGGTCGCAGCAATACACCAGTACCGGCAAATCGCTGGTCAGCGCGACGGGATATGTCGACAACCGCGTATTTTACAAACAGGATTCATATCAGCGCCGGGAGTACTACGGCTACAGCGCCACCAACTCAACCAGCCTGATCCGGCGGGTTCAGGCCAACCACAAGGACTACACGCTGGCCGACAATGCAGCGGTACTGGCTGTGGTTCGCAGCCAGTCGCCCAACGCGGCATTTACCGTGGCCGATGCGATCAAGGATGCCAATGGGAACCTGATCGAAGTGATCGACGGGCGTTCTACTTCCACCCGGTACTATTACGACTCCCGCGATCGCCAGATCCAGCAGAAAAACGCCTACGGAACATCGCTCGAAGCCCTTTCCGAAACCGACTACGACAAAGCCGGAAACGTGGTCGAAGTCCGCTCGCCACGGCACTTTGACAACTCCGATCCCGAACATGAAAACATGCGGACGCTGTTTACTTACAACGGACGCGGGCTGCAGTCGTCGCAAACGCTTGCCTATGGAGCCGGATCGGCCGCGGCGACAACATCGCAGACCTACACCATCGAAGGCAAAGTTGCCACCCGCACCGATGCGGGCAATAACGTCTGGACCAGCCAGTACGAGAACAGCTGCTGCGGCCAGTTCCTTGGTCAGATCGATCCACTGGGACATGGCAGCGTTTCGAATCAGGACGCGATGGGACGAACCGTGCATACGGCTGCGGTTTCTGACTATGCCAGTGCAGTCAACGGGGCGGGCAGCGCACTCGATCCGGCAGATGGCAAAACGTATGGCGAATCGACCACGCGATATGACAACCTGGGTCGGCCTGTGGCGCGGACACAGTGGCTGCTGGCTCGCGGCACGATTGACAAGAAGAACCCGCCAATTGCGGGGCTG
>JBGSVU010000862.1:0-6776 GCA_041752775.1 Pirellulaceae bacterium
ATTCCAGTGAGGCCGCATTCAAGACGGCCGCCCGAATGGCTTTTCGAAACGTGTTCCAGAAAGCCAGGCCGACACTGCTCGAACCAGTGGTGAAACTGAACATCACCGTGCCTGAAGCCAGCGTCGGGGATGTCTACAGTGACATGAGCAGCCGGGGCGGTCGAGTCAACGGCAGCGATCCGGTCGGCGGCAATTTCACGGTGATTCACTGTGAAGTTGCCTTGCGCGAAGTCAGCCACTATGCCCGTACGCTCTCCAGCATTTCCGGAGGAATGGGCAGTTATTCCATGGAGTTCAGCCATTACGACGTGATGCCCGCCAACATCCAGCAGGAAGTCATCTCGGGCGCCACCCTGAAAGAGGACGACGACGAATAGTCATGAACCGTGGAAAAAAAATCGCGTGTTTCGCGCTGGCTGGTCTGGCGTTCCTGTTCGCCGCGTTCCAGTACAACGATCCCGATCCGTGGATCTGGATCGCCCTGTACGGGGCCGCAGGAGTCAGTCTGATGCTGGGCGGTGCGCAGGTTCATGCACGCTGGCTGGCGTGGACCGTTGCCGTTGCCGGGCTGGCCTTTGCTGCCTGGTGTTCGCCTGGCGTGTGGCAATACCTGACCAACGAGGATGGCCAGACACTGGCCAATGCGATGTCCAAAGAACATCCCTATATCGAAGAAACCCGCGAGTTCGGTGGCGCCATGATTGCGGCCAGCATGGCACTGTTCGCCGCGTGGTGCAGCCCGGGAAAACCACCGGGCCCCTGATTCGCCAGCGACAGGGCTGTCCGCGAGGGATGCAGACAAATTGCCCAGACCAGATTGAGCGGTTGTCCCCGTTCGTTTTTTTTGGGGCAGTTACTGCTTCGGCGAATCCGGTGGATCGAAGCCGAACTCACGCATCCAGTAACGGCTTTCGTCAGGGTTCAGCTTTTTCAAATCTTCCGGACCGGCTGAAGCATCGTTCGCGTCGTGTCCCATTTGCCGCGTGCGGAGACGTCTTTTTTCTTCGCAACCGTCCAGCCAGGTCTGGCAGTCTTTGCCTGCGGCACCTCGCCGCCGGGCGGCATCGACCAGCCGGCGGTCGCTCGATACGACCGTCAGACGCACGGGCGCCGAATGCTGCCGGATCATATCTTCAATCCTCGAGTCGGCATCGGGGAATTCACTGGCAAACACAATCTGGATTTCTTTATCACCAGCGGGAAGTTCCGTTTCTTCTTTTTCCGCGCGCCCTTCGCTGGCACCGCTGGCGTCGAACACGACTGTGGTTGCGGCGTGTTCCTCCTGCGGGAGCAGACTGGCAACCCGCTGCACCACGGCCTGGCGGGCGCGTTCCAGTCCGCCGGGGGCTGCAAAAAAACGCCGGTCCAGTATCTGGTGCATCAGGTTATAGCCATCCACAATGATCAGCGGCTCGCGGCTCATTCGGCACTCTCCGAATCCCCTGAAGCGACACGCGGAACCCCTCCCGGATCCCTGCCTCCCAGAGTGACCAGCCCGGGCGCGCGGTGTTTGGGCTGGAAGCCGACTTGCCGAATCACTTCCTCCACAGCGGCGGGCGAAGTCGTTCCGAACACGCGCACCGTTTCCTTCGGCAAATCAACATCGGCCCGTTCGACGCCCGCGGTTTTTTCCAGAGCGCCTTCCAGTCGGTTCACGCAGTTCTGGCAGTGCATGCCCGCCACTTGCAGGGTTACAGCAGGTTGCTGCATCGACGGCGCCAGCGCGGGCTTCTTGCGCCACCAGCGTCGAAGGTCCATCAGGGCCAGCCAGAACACCCAACCCAGCAGCAGCACACCCGTCGCCGCGCCCCACAAGCTGAAATGCTGGTGTGCATGAATTTCCCGAAACGGTACTTCCAGGTTCATCATTCCCACGATCCATCCGCCGATGATTCCTCCCAACACCAGGGTGCCCAGATAAATCACGAACACGCGGCGGCCCAACTGACCGGCGACCGCGCCCACCGTTGCCACATTCGTTGCGGGACCGGCAAACAGAAAGACGAATCCGGCGGACAGCGGCAATCCCGCGGCCACCAGTCCGGCCGCAATCGGAATCGAAGCGGTGGCACAAACGTAGACTGGCAACGAAAACACCAGCGCCACCAGCATTGTCGGCAGGGTGCCCAAATCGCGCAGCGAATGGATCCAGCTGGCCGGAATGTACAACTGGATCATTGCCGAAACAATCACACCGGTCACCAGCCAGAACCAGATCGACTGCAGGATTTCCAGGGCGTGCCGGCAGGCATCGACAAAGGAGCGTGCCGGTTCGGCCTGGGGCGAGGCCGGTTCGGTGTCCGGTTCCTTTCCGCAACCGTTTTTTCCACCCGTCGCCTCCACGACCCAACCTCCGGCCAACCCGGTGACCAGCGCCGCCAGAATTTTCAAAAGCGTAAACCACCAGCCAAAAAAGGCCGACGTTACCAGCATCGAATCGATTCCGGTCTGGGGCGTACTGATCAAAAAAGCAGTCGCCGCGCCGTCACTGGCGCCGTTTTTTCGCAATCCGATTCCCGCCGGAATCACCCCACAGGAACAGAGCGGCAGCGGGACACCCAGCAGCACAGCGTGCACGACACCTCCGTAGCCACGAAACCGCCGGCGGACAAACGATGCCGGAATCAGCCAGTGCAACAGCCCTGCCAGCACCATCCCCAGCAGCAACCAGGGAGCCAGTTCGCTCCATATATTCCAGCACGTAACAAAAAAGTGAGCCATCAACCCGGGCCGATCTTTCCGAAAATTCCCATGAACAGACAGGCCGGTACGACGACGGGCCCCTGTTCAATATTCCGCAACCAACCCGCCGCAGAACACCCCCTGCCCTACCCTGCCCCTGTTTTGTGACAAATCCTGACAGCAACGGCTATTGGGTCAACCCCCGACACGGATAGAATCAGTAACGAGGTTTTATCATCCCCCAATTTGACTTGAACACCGTGAGCGACCACACACTGAATGCCATTCGCGACGCCTGGAAACCTGCGGACCGCGGGGCTCATTGCGGCCAAATCCCCGACGCTGCGTTTGTCAACCGGATGGTGTCGCTGTTTTCCACGATTGCTTTTCCCCAGCTCGCCACCGCCAACACCATTGATTCCGACGATGACGGACTCGTTGCGAGGCTGGGCCAGTTCCGGGCCGCGACCGAAGAACTGAACTGTTGGGCTTTGGTCCAGCCCGACCGTGTGACCGGCCGCATGCAGAACGACCAGGCCCGGTCGCTGGCGACTGATATTGCCGATAACCTCGTGGCGTCGATTCCCGAACTGATCCGGATCTTGCAAACCGACCTCGACGCAGCCATGGACGGTGACCCGGCCAGTCGCAGCCGTGAAGAAATCCTGATTTGCTATCCGGGGTTCCGGGCCATCCTGGTGCACCGGCTGGCACATCGGCTGTATTCGCTGCGATCGTGGATGGCGGCCCGGCTGCTGGCAGAATGGGTGCATGGCGAAACCGGCATCGACATCCATCCCGGTGCAACGATCGGACATCATTTCTTTGTCGATCATGGCACGGGCGTTGTCATTGGCGAAACCTGTCGCGTTGGCAATCGCGTTCGCATTTACCAGGGGGTGACACTCGGTGCGCTGAATTTTCCCCGACTGCCGTCAGGCGAACTGGTTCGCGACACCCGGCGACATCCCACGATCGGCGACGATGTTGTGATCTATGCCAATGCATCGATTCTGGGAGGTGAAACCGTTATCGGCGACCGGTGTCTGATTGGCTCCAGCGTCTGGCTGACGGAGAGTGTCCCGTCCGACACGCGGGTGGCGATGGAAAAGCCCCGCCTGAGGATGCGGGGGAAGCAGGACACTTTTGCCAATAACCCCCTGGATTATCAGATATAAAACGGAAAAATGGTTGTCGGCCGGCGTCGGTCGGCGCCGATTTACCTGCTGACGGGACAGGTTCTCAAAATTGGTCACAGACCGGCCGCACTCCGGCAAATAACCCGCAACCCATTCCTGCAACATCTTCCATTTGTGTAATCCGGACGACAGCCATGAATACTCCCGAGTCAGTGAAACGCAGCGTGTGGATGCATGTCCACGTTCCCAAGGCGGGCGGATCGACGCTCAGACAGTTGATGAACCGCTGTTTTGGCAAAGGCTTTTACAACTCAAATTCACTGCTTGAAACCAAGCAGTATACCCGCGACGACGTGAGCGAAATCGTGCGCTGCACCCCCTGGCTGGAATGCCTGTCGGATCACAAGCTGTCGATTGATTTGCCTTACGATCACGAGGACGCGACGGTGTATTCGCTCACCTTTGTGCGGGATCCCCTCGAACGGTTTGTGTCGCGATATTTTTTTCACCGCAATTTTGAGGAAGTCGCCTGCATCGCCCAGCGGATGTCCTTTCGGGATTTTGCTGACGCTGAGCTGGTTCAGCAATACGCACATCCGCAAACCAACAGCCAGATTTATTTCCTGAACAATGGGCGCGGGTTTGAGGAGATGACAGTCATTCAGGCAGCCGTTGACACGGGCCGTGCGTTCCTGTTTCCGATTGAAAGGTTTGACGAAGCCTGCATTTTTCTGGAGCAGAAGTTTCCGCGGTTTTTTCCCGACCTCTCCTATGTGGTTGCCAACGTTTCAAAAAAAGATGATGTGATCAGCCAGGCCGAACGCGATTTTGCCCTGCGCTACCTGAAACAGGACCTTCCCGTCTGCCGGCTGGCCGACGCCCAGCTGGAGCTGCATCTCGAACGGGTTTTTCGCAGCGACGATGACCGCCAGGCAGCACTGGAAGAATTTCGCGACCGGTGCAGCCGCCGCTACCACAATTTTCATCCTCCCCGCCCGCGCGGTTCGGCCAGCCTGAGCGAAGCTGAAAAGGCCCGGATGCTTGCCAGCCCGGCCACATCCGGTCCACCAACACTCCGTTCCGGCCACGAGGAACCTGGTCCGCAGTAGACCCGGCGATTCATCCCGGAATTCCAAATCGTCTGCCAAAATGCAAAAAAAAACCAGCCCGAAATTCGGACTGGATTTTATTGTTTCCGGGAACGGATGCCTGGTTTGACTTGCCGTTCCTGTTGCAGCCGGCTTTCGAAAATTTTTCGAAAAACCTAGTGCATCAATTCAGCGATGGCGTCCAGCGCCTTGCGGGCCTGTTTGGCTCCGCCGGCACTGTGCATCAGCTGCTTGGCCAATTTCAGTTCAGGAATGCCGATGCCATTGCCCAGTGAAACCGTGGCCGATGAGGCCGAAGCAGACGGACGACCGCGTTTCTTGCCGGTCGTTGCCACGGCTGCTTCGGTACCTGCAGCAGTTTTTTTCTTGCCTTTGTTTTTGCGGGCATTCGACAATACAACGCTGACATACTGCGCGTTGACATCATAGCCCTCGGCCTGAAGCGCCGTGGCGATGTCGCGGGGCTTGGAACGTTTGTGCTTGGACTTGTAGTCCCGAATCGCCTGCGATTTGTTTACTTCAGCAGATCGTGCCATTATTCTTCTCTCCAATGGAAACATGCGTGAAGGTTCACCTGGTTCATGGCAACCCTGTAATCCAGACCGAACCGGGATTTCAGTTCTGGAAGTTGCCCGCCGGAATCTGAACCGGGATTCCGGACCGGATCATCACTTGATCCGAAACCTTAATTTATACGACAACTTTTGCCAGTCAACAGCCAGCGGCCGCATGAATAACTAATATAGCGTCAGGAAGAGTGCCCCGGAGTGCCGCGCTTTCCAACTGGCTGGTGAAACGTTGCAGTGCAAACAGTACGAAAATGTCACATCTGTTTTTTCTTGCCATGAACGGTGATGTAACTGGCCAGCACGGCCCAAAGCAGCCAGTGCAGGGCAGAAATCCTCCATCCATATAGAACTTCCGGGGGTTCATATACTATGCGGAAGTGCTGCTCTCCCGCCTGACAGGCGACCCACGGACCGAACTCATCCCGCTCCAGCTTTACGGAATGCGCTTTATCGGTGTTCGGCGACAATAATTCAATATTCCATCCGGAACACCAGCCTTCGGGAAAGCGAAGTCTGCCTGGAACTGTATCGTTTGTTACACATTCAATCGATCCGTTACGGCAATTTTTCACTTTCAGCAGCGGGATTTCTTCTTCTTTTTCCCGCAGGTTTTGTACCCACTTCGTCTGGATTCCGGAGAACATAACCGGCCCCCAAAAAAACGGTAGAGCGCTGTCCTGAGCGGATTCGTTCGGCCGCGGAGAGCGTTGCAGGAAAACCCGGGGCATGATTCCGCTTCGGACAGGTGACGCACTGGATGCGGCCAGGGCTTCGGGCCCAAACCCGATTTCTGCCTGGGACGCCGGGCCGGATCGACGCCCCAACACTGCAACCCGCGGTAACCATTCCTGCGACGGCTGTACTGACGAAAAGCCATCAAGCCGCGTTAAACCCTCGCGCAGGTGCAGGCGACCGGACCTCGTTTCCCGCTGCCACAGAACAACTTCTTCCAGACGTGAAATCAGTCTGCCAGGTGGCCGTTCAGCTGGTAAAAGGTTTTCATTCCCTGCAAGTGTACGATATCCGGCGCGCCACTCGTCTTCTGTTCTGGTTGTTTCTGCTGACGCCGTTTCCCGTCCCGTATTTTCAAGGACCCATGTATCGACCAGTGGAACGAGGTGCTGCTGCTGGACCGCCAAATCCAGGCTGATGACCATGAACATTGCCAAACTGGCCGCGGCCGGATTTGTGCGCCCCGGATCTGTGCAAATCCCGGACCGTATCCATAAAACCAGACCGCATATGCCGCAGGCGAGCGCCGTTCCTTTCAACCCCGC
>JBGSVU010000863.1:0-4141 GCA_041752775.1 Pirellulaceae bacterium
CGCATCAGCAGCGACCGCTGCACGCTGATGAACTGGACACGCTGACGGGGAATTGTGGCACTGAAACTCGTCAGCAACCCACTGCTGACCCGCAAATCATCGGCGCTGCGCACCAGCCGGTAACCGTAGAACCGCAAAACAAACCAGGCGATGCCCAGCAGTTTCAACACGACGAACAACAGCAGCAGCAGACCCGCTGTGGCCCAAATCCCCGGGAAATGATCGAGAAAATCGGGAGTGATTCGCCGGATCAGCCTGCGAATGGCACTGCCGTTCATCTGCTCATAACCTTCAAACTGAAAAAACGCACCGATGGCGATCCCCACCAGCAACCATCCCCGGTTACTCGCCAGACCCGCCAGGGCCAGCCAGCGCAGCGGAATCGACAGCACCGTATGCTCGGTCGCCTGCGCCGGATTTGCTTCCGCTCCGGCCGCCAGCACATCGCCCTCGTAAGGCCCGGAATCGAACTCAGCGTCCAGCAGACTTTTTTCCAGACCCTGTCGCGCAACTTTCTTGCCACGAAAAATCTGCCGCCGCAACTGGTCGATCTGCCCCGCAGTCAGCACACGCAACGTCGCTTCGGCCTCCGACCCGCTCGCCGTCTCGATTCGCACCTCGGCCACACCAAACAGCCGGTGCAACAGATTCTGCTTCAAATCCATGTTCTGGATCCGCCGTGTGGGAACCGTCCTCGTATTGCGAAACAACAGACCGTGGTTGATGACCAGTTCACCCTCGCGTATCCCGTAACGCAGCGTAAAGTACTTGAACAACGTCACCAGCAGCGATATCCCGAACGAACCAATCGCCAGAATCCCCCAGAACCAGCTGCCGTTCGCTGCCCCATAGAAAGCCAGGACGGCCGGCACCAGATACTGGCGACCATGCGAGACGGTTTCAAAAAAAATCGAGGACCAGTGCAACCGCGACAGTTGCAAACCCGGTCCGTTTCCGGTCTCTGCCGCCGGGTCAACCGCGCTGTCATCCGGTCCGGCAGCCGCGACTCCGGATTGCGGCGTGCTCCCGCCCGAGCCTGGCAGTGCGGCGCTAGCGGGATCCGCAGAGAGGGATTCCTGTTTTTCTTCAGACGACATCCAGTGTCTCCCGCTGCCGAATCAGCTGATCGCGCAACCAGCTGGCCGTTTCAAAGGCCAACCCGTCCAGTTCCACCGACGCATTGGCAGTCCCCGCCGTGTGGACCGTCAATTTCCCCAGTCCGAAACGGCGTTGCAGTGGACCCTGCAGCACGTCGGCGTGCTGCAGTCGGGCCAGCGGTACTGCCAGCTGGTGCCGCCAGAAAACCCCCCGATGAATCTCCAGCCCGGTTTCGTCCAGCCGCCACTGCGCGTGTCGATGGGCAATCGCCGGCCACCACAGCGCCGACCAGAGCAGCAAACCGTTTAACAGCACTCCCGCACCCAGTCCGATCCACCATCCCAGCGACAGTCCTGCCGTCAACCACCAGATGACCAACCCCACCAGCGAACCGACGAATACCACACCAAAAAAAATCAAACCGCCAACCCGCTCCAGGGCCACCTGCCGCGGATCCAGCTTTCGCCAGCCAGTACCCACACTCTCGGCCGCCTCGCCACCAACCCCCTCGCCGCCAGCCTCGTTGATCCCCGCCGGCAATTTTTCGGACAGCGGCGTGTCCCGAGCCGTTGATTCCACGGGTGATTCCACCGCTGATTCCGCCGGCGCAGGGGGAGACACCGACGGGAACGGATCCGGTGATCCGTCTCTGTTCTCAGGCTGGGGAGTGATATCGCGGGATTCGTTCATCAAAAAACACCCGGAATGGGACGGCAGGACAACACTGCGAACATTATCACCTTCGCCATCCGCCGGTGCCAATCGGTTTTCATTTTGAAAAAAAAGAAAAATCGTTTGGAGCGAGACCGGACCATTCCGTTCACCCCGAATTCCTGGAAGCATCAACTCCGGCAGTACCCTTCGACCAGCTCCTGGCGTCACCAATGAGGCGCCGAAACCAATTCTGTGCCGAACCATGCCACCCCTGCCGGAGCGGTAACCGCGAATTGATCCGGGATAAAGCCCAACCATTCTCAGGCCCCGACCTTTCCTGGCCGCATCGCCAGCGCCGCGATCGAAGCGTCGGGCAAAGCCTGATCATACAAACGGAAGCCGTCAATACTCCCGCGCATCCCGAAACCAGCATGGCCTGTAGACTGGTCGTGAAAACGGGTACCGCCGGCATCCGCTCGCCCAAGACTGGTCCATCCGCCGTGGGCCAACAACCCTTCAGCGGCACCCACGGCAAATTTTTCGCCGTTCAGGTAGCCCCGGATTTTGCCAGCATCCGCGTCCAGGACCAGTCCCACATGATTCCATTGGGACGCTTCGATCGCCGTTGTAAGAAACGTCGAAATGGCCCCACCGCCGCTCCACTGACCCACATGTATCTGCCCCTGGTCCAGATAGATATTCATGCCGCGCCAGACGTTGCCTTCTTCGTAAATCACCTGACGACCAGCAACTGCGGAATCGGGCCGGACCCAGAGAGCTATCGTGCGTTTCTCGATCGTCCCCGAACTCCAACCGTCATTGAACGTCACGCTGCCCGTTCCGTCCAGGCCGATTCCGCCCGCGAACACACCATCCATTGTCACGGCGGCACCACCCTGCAGCGTCCCGGGGTGATTTTCTCCTGCCCGGTCCGGGACGAGGTAACCGATCTGACTGTCCAACGTCAACCAGACTCGCGGGTCGGACGGCACGATCGTCGTACCGGTCACTACCAGGTTTTCGTTGGTGTTCAATTTCATGGACGTTCCGAAATCGCCGAGGGCATTGTTTTCCATCCGGACGTCGCGGCTGAATTCAACAGCAAAAGCAGCATCGCGCACCTGATTCGGCAGACCTGCCAGAACCGTGTTGCCCGCGATCGTCACACGCTGGGCGTTGCGAACGGATATCGCCGATTTGCTCCAGTTGTAAAAGACGTTGTCACGGATCTGAATGTCGGCGTACTCCAGTTCGAAGCGGTCGACATGCAGGTCTGCCAGGCGGTCCATGAAGAATCCGACCACGCCTGTCTGGTAATCCTCATGCAGATAGCGGTGGCTGAAGCCAATGTCGGAAAAGTGATTTCCCTGGACCAGAATGTCGCGGGCGAACAGACCCAGCGGCCAGCCGCTTTCGTTGTGACCCGCGATGGCCTGGTCACTCAGGCCGGTGTACCGGTTGTCGACCAGCCATCCATTACTCGCCATCAGAAAATTGCCGTATCGGCGTGAGTCGGAAATCAGGTTTCCTTCCACCACGAACCCCTGCTGCGCACTGGTGTTAAAAACCGTGGTTTCGTTTTTCCATCCCTGTCCGTCACTGCCGTCGCCAATCACGACTCCGGTCACCGGTTGATCCAGCGTTACCATCACCGTACTGAAGCTCTGCCCGTTCCAGATCGCCGGCTGGCCAGCCGTCGCCGAAACGACTTTGGCCTGGCGGATCAGCGTTCCCGAAACCGGATCAAGAAATGCGAGCCGGTCCCCTGGCTGAAAAAAATCCCCGGGCGTACTCACCAGCCGGGTGCCAATCGTCCCTCCCAGCGTCAAACGGTTTGGGGCATGAATCTGATGGACTGTCGAGGCGATGGTGTAGAAGTTCATCACGTCATCGCCCAACCCGGCAAAGGTCGATCCCGCGATCCATCCGCCGGTCCGGGTGGACTGCAAATGGACGCCATCGCCGTTGATGCTCTTCCAGCGCCCGGAACCTGGGCGGATTTCCACCCTGCTGTTGATCACGTTGATTTCGCTGGCCTGGACGGCCGAAACGAAAACAGCCGGTGCCGTCCAGGCTGTGACACTGACCAGGCTGACATTGTGCGAATTCTGGTAGATCCCGGTCATCGCACCATTGAAACGCCGCTGCAATACGTAGCGGTCACCCGCCGCGATTCCTTGCATTCCCTGGCCCGGAAACAGCGAAATCCGGAACTGGCCGGGTACTCCCGAGACCGGTTCGACTTTGCGGGTGGCGTAGTGCCAGTTCGTATCGTACTTCAGCCGCCCCGCAACCTTGCTGTCGACGACATAACCCCAGCCCACCGAGTTGGTCGATTCAAATGTGGCATCCGGCGCCACAAACCCGTTCAGATCGGAAGAGCACACGT
>JBGSVU010000864.1:0-4661 GCA_041752775.1 Pirellulaceae bacterium
ATCAGGGCACCGTCCCGCAGTTTGAACGAACCGTCAACGACGACCTGTTCGCCGACGGTGACGCCGCTGGCGATTCCGACCCGGGAGCCAGCCGAAGTTGCCAGGACTACGGTTCGGGCTGAAGCCCGCAGTTCGCCGGTCTCATTTCTCTCGGCCATATAGACAAAGGCTCCCTGGGGAGACCGACGGACGGCTTCGGCCGGCACGGCAGGCAATTCGGTTTTTGAGCCGAACGCGACGGTGACGGGGACCGAATCGCCCGGACTCATCGACGGTGGTGGACTGTCGATTCTGGCGCGGACCCGAACGTTGCGGGTTTGCCGGTCGGCCTGGGCATCGATGGCGGAAACTTTTGCGGACAGCTCCTGGCCCGCGACCTGAATCCCGACCGTGGCATTGTCTTCCAGCTGGTTGACGACATTTTGTGCCAGGGTGAATTCGACCAACAGGTGGTCTTCGACACTTTGCAGGGTTGTGATCAAACTGCCTGCGGTCAGGTACTGGCCTTTCTGGATGTCGGACAGCCCGACGTGGGCGCGAAAGGGAGCGACGATGGTCTTGCGGGCGATAACTGCCTGCAGCTCTTCGACTTCGGCCTGGGTTTGCCGCCAGCGCGATTCGAGTTCCTCCAGTTCGTTGGCGGCGATGGCGTCACTGGCAGCCATCTGGCGGTTGCGCTGCAGTGTGGACAGCGCGAATTTTTCACGGGCCCCGGCTGCTTTCAGCTGCGCCTCTTCAACACTGGCATCCAGTTTCAGCAACGGCATGCCGGGTTCTACTACCGTTCCCGGTTCGAACAACACTTCGGCGACGGTCCCCGACAGTTCGTTGTTGACCGTGATCGAGCGGGGCGCCATGATCGTGCCGGTGCTGCCGGTAGAGTTCTGCCAGGCGATCGTGCCGACCGGCTGGATACTGACGGCGGTGGGGGTTTCGGGCGGAGCGCCCATTTTCATGGCGGCCTGGATTTCCTGGTATTTCCAGTAGGCCAGCGCGGCGAGGATCCCCAGCGTCACCAATACGACGGCGATCGATCCGATCCAGATCCCGACCGGGGATCCGCTCCGGGTTCGTTTGTTTTTGTGCGGCGAAGTGGCGTGTTGCTGCCCTTTGGCCTGGTCGACTGCTGCTTCTTTGTTCATTGGGCTCTTTTTCGCCATCCGGCCGTGGCGACTGCTCTGCTGGGGTGGTCCGACGCTGCTGGGGTCCAACGCTGTTCTGATGATTTCAATAGTGCATTGTAGTTGAGAACCGGCGAAGCCGAAACGAATGGGGTGGTGAAAGCTGTTTCGGGACGAACTCCACGATCTGGCAGTTTCCGGCTATGATTGGAGGCTGTTTTTTCCGGGCGCACTGCCCCATTCTGTTTTCCGGAATCGTCATGACCGAAAAGAAACTTTCCCGCATCACGGTTCCGCGCCTGGCCAAAATGAAGCAGGACGGCCAGCGGATCACCATGCTGACGGCCTACGATTTCGGCATGGCCCAGATGCTGGACCAGGCCGGGGTCGACATTCTGCTGGTGGGCGACACACTGGCGATGGTGGTTCAGGGCGCGGAAAACACCTTGCCGGTAACGCTCGACGAAATGATTTATCACGGGCAGATGGTCGCACGGGCGGCCCGCCGCGCGATGGTTGTGGTCGACATGCCCTTTCCCGAAAACCATCTCGGTCCCCAGCATGCCGTGGCCAGTGCAGCGCGTATCATCAAGTCAACCGGAGCCCAGGCGGTCAAACTGGAGGGGGGTGCCGACCAGGCCGGGATCATTGCTGCCATTGTCGCCGCCGGAATTCCGGTCATGGGACATGTCGGGCTGCGACCGCAAAGCGTCCATGTGCTGGGGGGATATCGCGTGCAGCGCGATCCGGAAAGGGTCCTCCGCGATGCGCAGTCGGCCCAGGACGCCGGCGCTTTTTCTGTGGTCCTCGAATGCGTTCCGCGCGATGACGCCGAGGCGGTCACCCGGGCATTGTCGATTCCCACGATCGGAATCGGCGCGGGCAGCCAGTGCGATGGCCAGGTGCTGGTCGTGCACGATTTGCTGGGGCTGACCAGCGGCCACGTTCCCAGTTTTGTTCGCCAATACGCCCAGCTGGGCGAAACGATTCGCACGTCCGTTGGGGCGTGGTGCGACGACGTCCGGCAGGGACGTTTCCCCGACGCCGGACATTCATTTGAATAGTTCCTGCGTGGGCAAATTCGCCGGCGGGTGGAAGCAGAACCGGACCGGGCAACCCAGTCCGGTGCCGGGCCACTCGACTCGCCGGGCCACTCGGCTCGCCCAGTTACACTATTCTTGGCGTCTACACTACTCTTTGCGTCGCCGGATCAGTCGCTGGATTTCGCGGTCCAGGCCGGACACTGGAAGGGTGGTATCGACGACTTTGCCTTCTTCGTCGACCAGCACCACCAGGGGGGGCGCCGAAACACCCAGCTGCCAGGCCAGCGGACTCTTTTCGTGACCGCCTTCGGCAAACAGCTGGTCCCACGAAACGTTGGGGTTCTTTTTCAGGAACGCTTCGACGGCGCCCCGGTCGTTGTCCAGGTTGACGCCGACGATGACCAGGTCGTCCTTGTATTTCGAAGCCAGCCGCTGCAGTTCTTCGAAATCGGATTCGACGTTGGCGGCCCAGGTCGCCCAGTAACTGAGAACAACGATTTTGCCCCGCAGAGACCGGGCCTGCAGGTCAAAATCTTTTCCTGCCAGTGTTTGACCCCGGAAAGCGATGGCGTTGCCAATGGCATTCAGGCGGGTCACGGCACCACTGGCCCGCTGAAAAAGTTCCGTTCCGGGAAATTCGCGGACGACCCGTTCGTAAAGTTTCAGGGCTTTTTCGCCGCCATTGCTGCTGTTGACTTCGTTGTACAGGGCCAGCTGGATCATCGCTTCACCCGCGAATTCGCTTTTGGGATAGGCATCGATGAATTTTTCCAGGTCGACCATGAAATTCTCGATGGCCTTGGCGCGGACTTCGCTGTCCTCGGACTGGAATTGCCGGCTGTATTTGGCCGACGCCAGCCCCCACGCGATAATGTCGGTGTCCGATGCCAGTTCTTTCTTGCGCAACTGGTCGCTGATTTCATTCAGCACTCGCGGAGCGTCGTCGAACAGTTCCTGCTGGTAGGCCTGAAGCGCCGTATCCGTCATTTGCCGCAGCCAGTTCCTGCGGTCTTCGGCCGAGCTGCTGGCCAGCGCCAGTTGCAGCTGCGATTCCGTCCGTTGTGCCTGCAGTTTCGCTGTCGCCGGGCCAGGGCGGGCGTCCTTCAGCTGTTCTTCCAGTTTTTGCCAGGTGCCATACAGCTCGTTCAGTTTTTCGGTATTGGGATCGACCGGTCCCAGCGGATTGACATCGCCGACTCCAGGCAGTGGGAAAAACAGCCCGCCATTCAGCGAAGGGTTTTTGGCATCAGCCACCACAGGCAACTCCAGCACCCGCCAGCAGTCGCCGATCCGGATCAGGGAACCCAGCGACAACTGTTCCAGCTCGCTGCCCGATTCGTAGACTGCCGTTGCGTGGTCATAGACCACAAGGTCCTGCTCCAGCCCATTGTTGCCAGCCAGCGCCAGGCCAGGCCGCGTGGCGCCGAAATGAACGAATTTGGAATCGCTGCCAACCTGTTTCTGCTGTTTGGCAAAATCAGGGAATTCGGTGCGGGCTTTTTGAACTGACGCCTGCACCGTTGCGGTCATTTTCTCGCCCATCGCGAGTGACGCCAGCTCCGCATCCGTGGGCAACAGCGCGACGAAACGTTTGGCGTCAGCCATTTTGACAGCCTCAAAGACTTCGACCGCAACTTCCTCGCCGCTGATCATTTTCCACTGGTCGATGGTGCCATCCTCGTCCCGGTCGATGCCCCAGCGGATGCCGGCTGCACCCACCCAGCGATGCTCAAACGGTCGCGTCTTGTCGTCTTTGTTGGAGTCAATGTCGCGGTAGACCTCCAGCCCATTGCGATAGTAGGACCACTGGTCCAGCTGGCCATCACCGATGGTATCCAGAAAAACTCTCAGCAGGCGACCTGACGCGTCCTTGACGATCCAGCCGGGGATTTTCAGCGTGGGTGCAGAGGATTCGATGGTGCAGGATTCGGCATCTTTTCCCACAGGATTGTCGTATTCCGTGGCATCGGCGTGTTTCGGTTTGATTCCCAAAGCGGTCTTGACCTGATCACTCTGTCCCCACGCCACATTTGCGACAGTCAGGCTGTGCAGGATCAAAAACGAAAGTGCAAAAACAGGACGCATTGTTCGAATCCAGGTTGATTGATGGAAAACTCAGGGCAAGCGACTCGCCCTGCGGGGAATCGCCAGGCCGAAATCGGACCGAAAACGCCCCCGGGTTCGGCCTTTTGAAGTTGCGTTTTTGCGCCAGGCACGGATTGTGAAGCCGGGGAACAGCCTTGAAAATAGCGGCTACCCAGTGCCATGAAAAGTCGAATTGCCCAGTCTGCCAGCCCGCTGTGAACCTGGGGTGACTGGTTCCGGTCCACTTTGAGGTTTTTTGCCGGTTGGGCTGACCTGACGGGTCAGGAGCCGTTTTGCAAACCACGGTTTGACAGCCGTCCGGATGCCACTAAAATACGGGGCCGGTTGTTTCCCGCGATTTGACCGGGCGTATAGCTCAGTTGGTTAGAGCGCGTCGCTGATAACGACGAGG
>JBGSVU010000865.1:0-7033 GCA_041752775.1 Pirellulaceae bacterium
CCTGGCCCGTCTTACCGGTGCCCCGTTTATCAAGGTCGAGGCGACACGCTACACCGAAGTGGGCTATTACGGACGCGATGTGGAAAGCATGGTCCGTGAACTGGTCGATCAGGCTGTTCAGATCGTTCGCCAGCAGGCCCAGGGGACTGTCCAGGCCCAGGCGGAAACGAGGGCGCGGGAACGACTGCTCGATTTGCTGTGCCCGCCGCAAACGACGGGTGTCTTTCGCGCATCGCCGGATGACCCTCCGGCAGAGTCCGGTTCCTACCAGCGAACCCGGGAAAAAATCGCCGACATGCTGGACGATGGTGCCATGGAAGATCGCGAAGTCGAAGTCAGCATCGAACAGAAATCCGCACCGGTGATGATGGGGGGCATCGGACTGGAAAACATGGACGTTGATTTTCAGGGCATGCTGGAAAAAATGATGCCGAAAAACCGGGTTTCCCGCCGCGTCAGGGTTGCAGCGGCCAGAAAAATTCTGGTCGAACAGGAAACCGACAAACTGATCGACGAGGACAAAATCAGCCAGCAGGCGATCGAACTGGCGGAAAATCTCGGCATCATTTTTATCGACGAAATCGACAAGGTCATTGCGGGAGAATCCAAAGGAGCCGATGTCTCGCGTCAGGGTGTCCAGCGCGACCTGTTGCCGATCGTGGAAGGAACCACCGTGCAGACCAAACGGGGCTACATCAAAACCGACCATATCCTGTTTTTTGCCGCGGGCGCTTTTCATCACCACCAGCCCAGCGAGTTGATGCCGGAGCTGCAGGGACGTTTTCCGATTCGTGTGGAGTTGCAGGATCTGACCGCCGACGATTTCTTCCGAATTCTCTGCGAGCCGGAAAACTCGCTGATTCGCCAGTACCAGTCGCTTCTGGAAACCGAAAAAATCCGGCTGGAGTTTACCCCCGAAGCGCTGCGCCGAATGGCCGACCTGGCCTTTGAGGTCAACCAGTCCACACAGAATATCGGTGCCCGGCGACTCTACACCATTCTGGAACAGGTTGTGGAAGAAATCAGTTTTAACGCTTCAGAGATGGAGCCCGGGACCGTCACCATCGACGAACACCTGGTTAATCAGCGTCTCGCACCGCTGATCGCCAATGAAGACCTGAGCCGATTTATTCTCTGATTCGCTTAAGGATAGAAGTCTGCGGCGTTCCGGATTCGAACCTCGGCTGCCGTTCGCGATTCGCAGAGCAAACCGTGGCAGTAAAATCAGGCTGACAGGGGAAGCGATGAATCAATTGACCTGGAGAAATGGCAAAAAAGCAAAAGAGGGAGTGGCCCCAACTGGACAACTCCCCCGAAAACCAGACCAGCAATACCACTGCAAAAACAGGGGGCCGCTGGCCTCGCTGAACGACAATCTCCCATCGTCGAACTCAAATCATTGCGTCAGAAACTGAGGAAAACCGAGCCGCCGCGACCGTATCCGCCATAGCCACCGCAACCGGGACGACCGTAGCCGCCGCCGTAATAACTGCCGCCGTAGCCACGATACACCGGAGCAATCGGCGCCACATAAACAGGACGGAATGTGTTGTACCCGTATCCGTACGAAGGCGCGCGATAACCGAAACCGCCATAGTTCCCATAGCCGCCTCCAAAATTCAGCCCGACGGAAACTCGCGGCGCGTTGTATCCGCCTCCATAACCACCGCCATAGCCACCTCGATGACCGTGGTGATGCTGGGCCGATGCAGTACTGGTGGCAAACGCCAACAGTCCCGCCACCAAAAACAGCGAAGCAATTCGAATCATTGTCTGGACTCCTCAAAAGCTTGTCCGGGGGGGAAATTGTCTGGCTCCATTCCGCAGCCTTTTCGGCTGGGGGCCAGAATGACTCAGGTGAGAATGCAAGCACTGTGCCAATCCAGTCGAATTCCTGAATGCGGCGAATTTTGCCCAGATAATTGTCGTTGCTGGCAGAGTTCAACATTCTCCAGCGTCAAACTGATTACGCTGCATCATCGAATTGACAACAGCCGGAATTTGCGGCAGATTCCTGGTTCCAGCCCGACGTTACCCTTCAACCCGTTCCAGGAAATCAACTCGCGATGCGCCCCAGACTTCCACCGGGCCAACAGTTGGCCGCTCCCGGCAAATGGCCGATCATCGGCGAAAAACTGCCCGCCGCAGGATTCGATCCCTGGACGTTGCAAATCACAGGACTGACTGGTACCAGTCTTTCCTTCGGGCTCAACGATCTCGCCGCGTTGCCCCAAACCGAACTGACGCTCGACATTCACTGCGTCACCCGCTGGTCCATTTTCGACATGAAATTCCGGGGTGTCGCCCTGAAGACGTTGCTGGATTCGGCCGGAGTATTGCCCAAAGCGCGTTTCATTTCCTTTCTGGCGCATTCCAGCCGCAATCACAGCACCTCCCTCTCCCTGAACGATGCGATTCAGCTGAACACACTGGTCGCGACACATGCCAACGACGAACCGATTGCAACCGAACATGGTGGGCCGCTTCGCAATGTTGTGCCCGGCCGCTATTTCTACAAAAGCGTCAAGTGGCTGAAGGAAATCAGGCTCCTGCGCGATGACGAACTGGGGATGTGGGAAAGAGAATCGGGATACCACAACACCGCCGACCCGTGGCTGGAGCAACGCTATATGGCTCCCTCCATCGACAAAAGAACGGCGTTGCAATTGATTGAGATGCGCGATTTTTCCGGACGCGACCTTCGCAGCATCGAGGCCCGCGGGCGGGATTTGACGGGTCTGAAAGCGGTAAACGCCCTGCTGCGGGATGCCTGTTTTCAGCAGGCAATCCTCGTGGACGCCGATTTTTCCGGCGCCAATCTGTCGAACGCCCATTTTGAGCTTGCCAACCTCAGCGAGGCCGATTTTGCCGGGGCCGACGTCGAGGGTGCCAGTTTCCATGGAGCCCTGCTTGCAGGGGTCGATTTGTCGGATGCTTCGCTGATCGGCAGCAGTTTCATCGGTGAATTCGAGGGCCAGACCGTAGCCGCCAGAATCGACGCGACGACCCGATTTCGCCGCGACTCGCTGGAATCACTCGCACCACACCAAAAAGAATTCGTCCTCGGATGTTCGCCGCAACTTGTCTGAACGGCAACCGGACAGGGAACAGGTTCAGCCGTGGTGTTCGATAGCGCTGTGTCCGAAACCGGTTTTTCTGCAATAATGCGGTCGGCCAACGCCCCAACCCATTTCGCCCAGTTCCACGAACGGAGTAATACCGATGTCCATCGCGCAGGACAAAGACATTTCCGGAATGAAACGCCTTTCGCCACGCCGCAATTCATCCACGGCCGAAACTCTGGACGAACTGGTGGCCGAACAGCTCGCTCACTTTGGAATCGATCCTGATTCCGAATACGGCAAAAGCCTGTCACATGTGGTCGAGCGGATGTACGAAGCCCAGGATGATATCGATCACCTTTGGGCGGTGACCATGAAGTCGATCAAAAACCTCGACTACGCCGACAAAATCTGCTGGTTCAATGCCAAGAAATTCCTCTCGTTTCAGCTGGCGAAACTGCTGGATACGCTGCAGCACCCTTTTCGGCAGACTTACCAGTCTCTCGGCTACAGCCAGCCCACGACTTCCAGCAAGGGCCCCTACGCCGTTTTCGACAATGTGACAGCGCTATTCTCCGCCACACCGGTAATCGCCCGGACCGCGACCTACATCTATGCCTGCGCTGAATGGATCGAAGACGCCTTCAAGGGGAAGGAGTTGATGCTGGAGATCTATTCCCGCCTGCTGAACCCCACCAGCGTCTGCCTGGCCAACCATATCGTCGACCTCGAAGCCGGCCCGCTGGCCGGTGAGTACCTCGCATGGAACTTCAACAGCGGCATGGCAGCGATCGATGCCACCCTGTCGCATCTGCTGGGTCGTGATGACATCCTGATCACCAGCCGCCATATCTACGGTGGTGCCTACCAGCTGATTCATGACTGGTACGCCAAATCCGGCAACCTCGAAATTGCCGTCGAAACTTTTGACGGTTACGGCGTTGCCGAATTCAGAAAATGCCTGGAAGAAACCCAGAAAAAATATGCCGACCGGCTGGCTGCCGGACGGAAAATCTACGTTCACATCGAATCGCCCTGCAACCCCCACGGCTACGTGCTGGACGTGCCTGGCATCTGCAAGCTGGCCCACGCCGAAGGGATTCGCGTGATGCTGGACGCGACGGTGGGCACCCCGTTCCTGTTCCGTCCGCTGCAGCGCAGGGACCCGGCCGAACGTCCGGACTTTGTGATTCACTCTTACACCAAAGACCTGAGCGGATGCGGGGGAGTCATCGCCGGCTGCGTGATTGGACGCAACGAAGACATGTTCATGCCCAAAGGCACTTCGGTGGGTGCCCACTCGTGGGACCAGACCATGTTCTGGAACGTGTACTACATCAAAGGCGCGTTCCTGAATGCCGATGCGGCCTATGAGGTCGTGCAGGGGATGCGGACTCTGTCACTGCGGATGCTGCAGAAATGCATCAATACAAAAATCCTCGCCGAGTTTCTCGCCGCCCACCCGTCGATCAACGTGTACTGTAATGCGCTTGATTCGAATCCGAACGCCCAACTGCGTGAGGAACAGGCTTTCCTCGGATTGACGGCTCCCCTGTTCACGATCGACATGGGCGGGATTCCCCGCGAAGTTTTCCAGATTTTCTTCGACTCGCTGTCGCCGACATTCGGCCACATGATCAGTCTGGGCCAGTCCAACACGATTGTCAGTTGTCCGTCGCTCACGACGCATTCCGAGCTGAGCGAAACCGCGCTGAAAGCTGCCGGGATGAGCCCGACCACCATCCGGTTCGCGGTCGGCGACGAGGACCCGATGGATTTGCTGATGCATCTGGTCCACAGCGCCCGTTGCACAATTGACAATGTGGTCCCCGGTTTCAGCGACGGCTTCCCCACGTTTGAAGCAGCCCGCAATCTGGTCCGCGAACACTACGTCGCCTCCCACGCCCGCTTCATCGACCAGGCGCCACCCGAAGCCCAGCAGGGATGGTGATCTTCTGGCGAAAGCGAGTGTTGCCTCTCACGCCTGGGTTGTGAATTCGTACCAGCCGCCTTTCGCTCCGCGCAAATTGCGATCTGAGAACGTTGCGGTCCCGCTATTCTTACGAAGCAAAAGGCGTTCTGCGGCGTCAGCCGGTCGGTCTGCAAGGCCTTTCCAAGGCGGCGGGTTGCCAGGCAATTCACAGTCGGGGGACGAAGAAAGACAACCATCGAATTTTGTGCGATGCCACACCAAGGTACGGTGCCGGCCAGGTGTGTGCCGGCCAGGTGTGCGCCGGCCAGGTGCGAAATGGGCATCGCGCGGATCGTACCGCCATGATTACCCTTCGTAGCGGCCGACGACGATGCTGGCGTTGTGGCCGCCGAAACCAAAACTGTTGCTCATGATGCAGTTCAGCTTGCGGCTTTTGGGCTCAATCGGCGTGTAGTCCAAATCGCATTCCGGATCGGGATCGGTCAGGTTGATCGTCGGTGGAACGACGGACTCCTGCATCGCCACCATGCTCAGGACCAGTTCCAGCCCGCCGCTGGCACCGAGTGAATGCCCCAGCTGGCTTTTCGTGCTGCTGATCGACAGTTTTTTGGCGTGGTCGCCAAAGACGCTTTTGATGGCGATGGTTTCGGCCCGGTCACCTAGCGGAGTACTGGTGCCGTGGGCGTTGATGTAATCGACCCGGTCGGGCGTAATTCCCGCGTCACCGAGTGCGATTTTCATGGAAGCTGCCGCTCCCAGTCCATTCTCGTCCGGTTGCGTGATGTGCCCGGCGTCGCAGGACATGCCGTATCCGAGCACCTCGCCATAGATTTTTGCATTGCGGGCGAGGGCGTGCTGCAGTTCCTCAAAAACCAGCAGCCCAGCGCCTTCGGCAAAAACAAAACCGTCGCGGCCCGAGTCGAACGGTCGGCTGGCAAGGGCAGGGCAGTCGTTGCGGAAAGAGAGCGCTTTCATGTTGGCAAAAGCACTCATGCCGATCCGGGTAATGCAGGCTTCGGTTCCGCCAGTGATAACCGTATCGCACAACCCGTCGCGGATATGGGTCAGCGCGTTCCCCATCGCGTTGGTGGCGCTGGCACAGGCCGTTGCAATGCTGTAGTTCGGACCCCGGATACCGAGGTAGATTGCCAGGTTTCCGCCCGCTCCGTTCAGCATCAGTTTCGGGATTGTCATCGGGGAGACACGACTGGGACCCTTGGCGTTCATTTTGCCAATCTGCTCTTCCATGGTAGGCAATCCGCCGATACCGGAGCCGAGCACGATTCCGGTGCGGGTGGTGTCGCCGGAAAAATCCAGCCCCGCGTCGCGAACGGCGTCGATCCCGGCGACAATGGCGAACTGGGCAAAGCGGTCGATCCGGTTGATGTCTTTCGGATCGAGATAACCCGCCGGATCGAAATCGGGAATATCGCCACCGATGTTGACTTTCAGGTCAGTCACATCGATCACGGTGATCGGATGAATACCGCTTTCCCCGGCGATACAACGCCGCCAGCATTCATCCACCTTCGATCCCAGTGGAGAAACCACCCCCAGACCCGTGATCACGACTCGGCGTTTCATGTGCAGCAACCCGCCTGCCTTGCCGGCAGCCAGTCAACCTCAGAAATGGAAGTTCGCCTGGTAGCGAAACCTAGTCGGAAGATTTTTCGATATGGTCGATGGCCTGACCGACCGTCTGGATTTTTTCGGCAGCCTCGTCGGGAATATTGATGTCGAACTCTTCCTCCAGTTCCATCACCAGTTCCACCGTATCAAGCGAATCGGCTCCCAGGTCGTTTACAAAGTTGGAGTCGCGGGTAATTTTGTCCCGATCGACGCCCAACTGTTCTGCCACGATGTCAATTACTCTCTCTTCGACCGATGCCATGTAAATCGGCCTCCTTCAAATGTTTGGAAACTGGATTGTCTGAAAACAAATCAGGCGGCAGTGAAACCTGAAACCTGAAAAAATAACTGGTTTTGACAGGGGGACAGGATAAGCAATTCCTGCAAGCAGGGTCAAGGCAGGGAAGCC
>JBGSVU010000866.1:0-5515 GCA_041752775.1 Pirellulaceae bacterium
GCCTCCAACGAAGAGCTGCTGTCGCTGAACGAGGAAATGCAGTCGGCCAATGAAGAACTGGAGACTTCCAAAGAGGAAATCCAGGCGGGCATCAACGCGATCGGCAAAGCCCACAGCGATCTCGAAAACCTGTTTCAGAGCACGCAGATTGCCACTCTGTTTCTGGACGCGAAGGAACAATTGATCCGGTTCACGCCTGCGGCCAGCGAAGTTTACAACCTGATTGCAACCGACATTGGCCGGCCCCTCGGTGACATCACCCACAAAGCCATCGAGATGCCGCCGATCCCCACCCTGGCCGAACTGACGTCGGCGCGGCAGTTTCCCGATCAGGAAATTCAGTCCCGCAATGGCCACTGGTTTCTCCGGCGCGTCCTGCCCTACTTTCACGAGGGACAGGCCGAAGGGGTGATTTTGACGTTCATCGACATCACGGAACGAAAACGGGCTGTGATCCGTCTGGCGACCATGCACGAAGTGACCCGGATTCTGGCGAGTGACCCGTCGGTGGAGGCGGTCTATCCGGCGGTATTGCGTTCGATCAGTACATCCCTGAATGCGGCCTACTGCGCCATTTGGCTGGTCGATTCCGAAACGGGTTCGCTGGCCTGTCACGAAGCGACGTTTGACCCGGCGAAGACTGGTCTGAAGCAGTTCGCTGATGAAAGCCGAGCGATGAATTTTGAACGCGAATCCGGATTGCCAGGCCGCGTTTGGCAAACCGGGGAGACGGTCTGGATCGAGGATCTGACGACCACGAACCATTTCCAGCGCCGCAAGCGCGCCGTGGCGGCCGGACTGGCCAGCGCGGTCGCCCTGCCGATCGTGATTGGGTCCCAGGTGTATGGCGTCATCGAGATTTTTAGCGCCGCGCGTCTGGAACGCGACGAGGTACTGCACGACATGCTGCAGTCGGTTGGCAACGAGATCGGCCAGTTCATCGTCCGCAAACGGCTGGCCCAACAGCTGCGGGATGAAGTCGCCCGCAAGTCGGCCATTCTCGAAGCCGCTCTGGACGCCATCATCACAATGGACCGTGAGGGACGCATTGTCGATTTCAATCCGGCGGCAGAGCGGACGTTTGGTTTCACGCAGGCCGAAGTTCAGGGCCAACTGCTGTCCGGCACGATTATTCCGCCGGAGTACCAGGACGCGCACGCCGCCGGGCTGGAGCGGTTTCTGAAAACCGGAACCAGCAAAATTCTCGGCCGTCGGGTGGAATTGACGGCCATGCGAAAGGATGGAAATCTGTTCCCGGTGGACCTGGCCATCAGTGCCACCACCGCGCGCGATGGTACGCCTTTTTTTACGGCCCACTTGAGGGATATCACCGAGCACAAACAGTTTGTTCGGGAAATCATTGATCGTGACAACCGGATCACGGCGCTGCTCAATTCGACTGCGGAGGGAATCTACGGCATTGACATGGAAGGCCTTTGCACCTTTGCCAATGCCTCTGCCGCGCGGATGCTGGGCCTGGCAAATCCGGCCGACCTCGTGGGTCGGCACATGCACGACCTGATTCACCACACGCGGCCCGACGGCGATGCCTATCCCGTCGGGGACTGCCGAATCTATCAGGCCTTTCGCGCGGGTGAGTCCGTTCATGCCGACGACGAATTGTACTGGCGGGCCGACGGCACCTCTTTCGACGTGGAATACTGGTCCTATCCCCAGATCCATGCCGGCAAGGTGGTGGGATGCGTCGTCAGTTTTTGGGACATTTCCGAACGAAAGAAATGGCAGACCGAACTCACCAGCCGGGAAGCTCACCTGCGGCGTGTGATCGACAACACACTCGGCTTCATTGGCGTACTGGATTCGCAGGGCATTCTGCGGGAGGCCAACCAGACGGCGCTGATGGCCGGCGGAGTGGCCCGGGACGACGTGATCGGAAAACCGTTCTGGGAATGCTACTGGTGGTCCCACGACGAAGGTGTGGCAAAACAGTTGCAGGCCGCAATCGCCACGGCGCTTACGGGCAAGACGGTTCGTTACGATGTCGTGGTTCGCATGGCGGGTGACACGCCGATGATGATCGATTTCATGCTGGCACCGGTGAAGGACGCCGACGGGAATGTGACGCATCTGATCCCGTCCGGAATGGACATCAGCGAGCGCAAGGCAGCAGAGGTGGAAGTCCAGCAGCGTGCCAACCAGTTGAACCTCGCGCTGGAATCCGGGCGGATGGGACTGTGGGAATGGGACATCGCCGCAGATCGCGTCACGTGGTCTTCCCAGCTGTACGAGACGTTTGGCTACTCTCAGGCGACATTTAATCCGACTCGCGCCGGGTTCCTCGCGGTCGTTCACCCCGAGGACCGGCACAAACTGGACCAGATCGTCCGCTCTGCCTCCAGTTCGTCCCGCGTTGATCACGAAGTGGAGTTCCGTGTCTTCCATGGAGTCACGGGTGAGATCGTGTGGACCCATAGCCGGGCAACCGTCCGGCGCGAAAATGGAAATCCGGGGCTGATCCTGAGCGTGTCTGTCGACATAACCGAACGCAAGCAGCGGGAACTGACGTTGGCATTTCTCGCAGAGCTGCAAACAAGCCTGACGGGTTTTTCGTCAGCGGACGAAGTGGTGGCCGAGGCCAGCGAAAAAGTCTGCGGGTATTTGGGCCTGTCCCATTTCATGTTGATCAAGATGGATGCGAACGCGACGCAGGCGACGGTTGAGTTCGACCGCTGCAGCGATGAAACGGACAGTCTGATCGGCGTTTACGACATGACCGAGTTTGCTACCGAAGAACAGCGCCGGCTGCTGGTTGCCGGTTTGCCGATGGTGGTGCATGATACCGGGGCCCCGTCACAACCCACCGCTCAGGCGCGGAATTTTGCCGCCTTGAAAATCGGCTCGATCCTGAACGCTCCCTCCAGTCGCGACCGCCGGCTGCGGTTCATGCTGAGCGCAGCGAAAGCCGAAGCCCATCAGTGGCGAGACGATGAAATTCACCTGATGAAGGAACTGGCCAACATCCTTCGGCTGAAACTGGAACGGGCTCATGCCGAAGCGGCCCTGCGGGAGAGCGAAGCCAAGTTCAGGGACCTCGCCGACAACATCTCACAGTTCGCCTGGATGACCGAACCGACCGGGGCCATTTTCTGGTACAACCAGCGCTGGTTCGATTTCACCGGCACCACGCTGGACGAGATGCGCGACTGGGGCTGGAAATCGGTTCAGCATCCCGACCACGTGGACCGGGTTGTGCGGCACTGGCAGAACTGCCTGGCCAACGGCACGGTCTGGGAAGATTCCTTTCCGCTGCGATCGCGGGACGGCAGTTACCGCTGGTTCCTGTCGCGGGCCCAGCCGATTCGGGATGAAGACGGCAACATTCTCCGCTGGTTCGGCACCAACACCGACATCACCGAACAGAAAGAAGCGGCTGAAGAGGTCCGCCTGGGCGAAACACGCCTGCAACGGATCATCGATGGAGCGAGCGTCGGCATTGTCTTTGCCAGAATCAGTGGCGAGGTCTCCCGCGCCAACGATGCCGCACTGACGGTACTGGGTATCGATCGCCTGCAGTTCGATCGGGATGGTTTGAACTGGCAACTGTTGACGCGCTCCAACGACCCGGCCCTCATCGATTCCGTAGTCAACCTGTTGCAGCAGGAACGTCACCTGCCGCCCCAGGAGATAACCGTCAGGGGAATGGATGGACGACTGACGCCAATCCTGATCAGCTCGCTGGCCGTCGATGCGGAAACGGGCGAATACGTCGTGTTTATGGTCGATTTGACGCAACAGAAAAAGTTTGAACGGTCGCTGGAGGAAGCACGCGAAATCGCCGAGCTGGCCAGCAAGTCCAAGAGTGCCTTTGTCGCGAACATGAGCCACGAAATCCGCACGCCGATGACGGCCATTCTGGGCTATGCCGACCTGTTGCTGGACAGGGAACGGGAACAGGAAAAAGTCAACCAGTTGCGAACCATCAAACGCAACGGAGTTTTTCTGCTGGAAATCATCAATGACATTCTGGACATTTCAAAAATTGAGGCGGACAAACTGGTGATCGACATGGAGAGAATCGCAGCGCACAAGATTGTTCGCGATGTCGTCTCCCTGATGCAGGTCCGCGCCGACGAAAAAGGCGTCGCATTTGAAGTGGAGTTTGACGGCCCGCTTCCCGCCACCATCGAAAGCGATTCGCGACGGCTGAAACAGATTCTCGTCAACCTGATTGGCAACGCCATCAAGTTTACCGAAGTAGGCAAGGTCCGCCTGGTCGTCCGGGCTCTCCCCGGTAGCGAAGCCAGAATCCAGTTCGAAGTGATCGACACGGGAATCGGCATGTCACCGCACCAGATCGAAGGGCTGTTTCAGCCATTTGTTCAGGGCGACACGACGACATCCAGATCGTACGGCGGCACCGGGCTGGGATTGGCCATCAGCCGCAAACTGGCCAATATTCTCGGTGGCGACATCATGGTCACCAGCGTACCAGGTGAAGGCAGTACATTTGTCTGCACGCTCGCGGCGGGCGATATCAGCAGGGAAGAAATGATCCGGCCCAATCTCGCCGCCATAACCGATTCGTGGACGGAAGAGGTCTACGACCAGAAGCTGAATTGCCGCGTACTGGTCGTTGATGACCGCCGCGATGTTCGCCTGCTTTCCAAGTCGTTTCTGAAAAAAGTGAATGTCGAAGTCGAAATGGCGGAGGACGGCCAGGAAGCCATCGAGTTCGTGGAACGCGCGATGGCAACCGGCAGTCCGGCAATCGACCTAATTCTGCTCGATATGCAAATGCCGCGGCTGGACGGCTACCAGACCGCCCGGCGGCTGCGCCAGATGGGATTCACGAAACCAATCATCGCGCTGACCGCCGATGCCATGCACGGCGACATGAATCATTGCATCGACGCGGGCTGTAACGCCTATCTCAGCAAACCCATCGACTTTGCTGCGCTGACACAGGTGGTCGCCACGCATACCCGAAAGTCAAGACGCGGTCGGGAATGACCGCAGTCTGTCCACCACGATCCGGGCCATGTCCGGAGTTCCGGTAGTGGACCGCGGTCAAAACCCGGCGACGCCGGTTTGGTCTGTCCGGTTATCGCCAGTCAGAAAACCAGCGTCCACCAGTTAAAAATCGCAACCTCGCCAGAACAGGAGGATCAGAATGATGGGAATGGGCAATCCAAACAACCATCCCAAAAGGGCATATTTGACTTTGCCACCGCGCATTCTGTCTGACTTCATGACCACTTTCCTCCGGTACTGACCGGTTGATATTCCAAAAAAAAGCTGAACTGCCTGCATTGGCAATCGACGTGCCAACATTCAGACTGGCGTCGGGTTTAATCATTGTTGAAACCAGTAAAGCTGTTCGTTCGCATCGACATGAGACAACTGACGCTCAGGGAAAAGGTACGCGTTCAGCAGAAACACCTCGCGGCCTGATTCCGAACCGCTCACGCTGGCTGTCGGGAATTCACTCTGGACATGTGAATGCCAGCGCGATCGCGACTCCCGATGCCAACTCTTGCGGTGGTCAGGTTCGAAC
>JBGSVU010000867.1:0-10808 GCA_041752775.1 Pirellulaceae bacterium
GCGTCACCGCCGCTGCCGGACTTGGCGCTGCCCGACGTGGCGCTGGCACCCCCGCCCGCAGGAGGTTGTTCACAACCGGTTGCGAACAGGGCAACGGCCCGGACTGCAATCGATCCTGCAAATTTCATTCGGGGCACAAACGCCCAATCTGGTTTGGTATTCATTGGTTTCGACCCATTCAGGAAGGGGCACTAAAGCCCAAAGATAATGTTAATGGAGGTTCGGTTAAATCGTAGGTGGATCGTGTTAAGGTCCTGTTAAGGATGGGCGGGCCGGGTGCCGAAGCCTTGCCGGACGGCTCTTTTCCCGGTATGCGCAGGCAGGCCCGGCCAAAACGACGCACCGCCCGGAAGCGGGATTCATTCTGCGCTGACACTTTCTTCGCGGTCACCATCTTCCTCGACACCTCCGGGCAATTCCACCACAAAAGTCGATCCCTTGCCAGGTGTGCTGTCGACGCGGACGCTGCCTCCCAGGGCGAGGACCACATGTTTGACGATCGACAGGCCCAGCCCGGTGCCGCCAGCCTCGCGGCTGCGCGCCCGGTCAACGCGATAAAACCGTTCGAAAATTCTCCGGACATGTTCTTCGGCAATCCCGATTCCGTCGTCGGAGACCCGGATTTCGACCCGGTCGAAACGGTCCGCCACTTCGATGCGGACTTCTCCGCGCTCATGGCTGTACCGGATCGCGTTGGTCAGCAAATTGCTGACTACCGCCATCAGGGCTTCACTGTCGGCCCGGGCGTACACCCCGGACGGGACGGGCAACAGCACCAGGCGAATTCCCCGCGCAGCCGCTTCGTTTTCAGTCGCCCGGATGCAGTTCTGCAACAGGTTCTTCAGCCGAACCCGGACGATTTCAAAACTCGCCTGGCCCGACTCGACGCGCGCCAGTTGCAGCAGGTCATGAATCTGTTTTCCCAGCTGGTCGGCCTGTTCTTCAATCTGCGAAACAAAATCAGTCGCCCGCTCCTGGTCGCGGATCGCTCCCATCAGCAATGTCTCGGCAAGGGCCTTGATCGAGGCCAGCGGCGTTTTCAGCTCATGCGAAACGTTGGCGACAAAATCGCGGCGCATCGATTCCAGTTTCCGCAACTCCGTCATGTCGTGCATCACGATCGTCACGCCGGGCCGCCCGCTGCCGGCCAGACAGGCCACCCGCGCCTGGACCCAGCGCCGCTGAACATGCGGAGTTTCAAACTCCACCGTGGCAAAAGTCCGTTGCAGCTGGGTCTGCTGGACAGCCTGCAACAGCTGCGGCAAACGAACCTGTTCCAGCAGTTTTTTTCCGATCACGCGGGCCGGAGACAAATCGAGCAGCTCGCAGGCAGCGTCGTTGGCCAACATCACTTCGCCGACCGGGTCGATCGCCACAACCCCTTCGACCATGCTGCTGAGGACCGCTTCCAGCCGCTCGCTGTTCTCCACCAGCCGCGTTTGCCGGGAGGCCATTTCCGACTGCATGTGGCGAAAGGCCTGGGAGAGATCCTGCCATTCGTCATCCCGGTTCAGTACCAGCGGCACCGATTCAAATTCGCCTGCCGCAATTTTTCGCGCGGCGTCGGCGAACTGGTGCATCGGCTGGATCTGGCGAAAACCGTAGACCCACATCACGAGCGCCGCCAGAACCGCCAGCGCAATGCCGAAACTCCAGATAATCCGCTGCAGCGCCCGGCGGCTTTCGACCAGCGGCGTTTCCGCCACCGCCACGCGCAGGATATCGCTCGTTTCGTCGCGCGGGTCCATCCGCATCGCGAGATAACTGGTTGCGTTGCCGGTGGTGCCACTGGCGCGACTGGAAAATCCGGTTTCGCTGCTCTTCGCCTCAACGATCTCGGGACGCCTGGAATGATCGTCCATCCCGGCCGCCGCGACTTCCGAATCGAACAGGACCTTGCCTCCGGAATGGATCAGCGAAATGCGGACTCCCGTCTCTTTCGCAGTCGTTGCCAGCAAACTGTCCCGCCGGGCCGTGTCCTCCGGCGTCGTGGCATGGTCCAGCGCCAGACGAATCGCGCTGCCCACCTGGGCCAGCTGGGTCCGCGTCGATGCCATCCAGTAGGCGTCGAGGCGACTGGAAATGAATCCCAGCAAAACCAGCAACGCCGCCAAATGCAGCACTAAATACAAGGCAACGAACTTCTTGAGCATTTTGGACGCTGTCGACCACGTTCCACAAAATTCCGATCCGTCGATGGTAACCGCCCGGCACCGTTTCCGGCAGTTGCCAGCCGCGCAAAAGCGGCCCACCGGGAGCCGTTGTTGCCCAATACAGGGCCGACTGCGGCGAATTAAATTTCATCTGCGCCCCAGTTCCCCTCCGCACAAACCGGGCTGGCCACCGTAAAATTGGAAACCTCTCCCGGTACAGCGCCGCGGCCGGCACCCCTAAACCCGAGCGGGCTGTCCAGCAGGGTATTGGCATCCCTGGGCCGCAGGCGTTACCGGGACAGACACCCGAGCTCCGGGCCGGCGGGACAGTGGCCTTCCGCGCCGGCGCGACCGACAAACCTCAACCGAATCCGGAATCGAATGTTTTCCATCCTCAACTGCTCACTGTCGAAATCCCTGACCCCAACCGGTGTCGATGGTTCAGCGCGGACCGGGGAACCCGGCAGTACATGGCCGCGGTTACTGCTGGTCGCGCTGGTCGCACTGACGCTGTTTTCGCCATCGACTGCCGAGGCCAGTGGGAATGCCGCAGTGCAGGAATCCGATCCGCCCGCAGCAGAACCCGCCGCCCGCCAGGCATGGATGGTCCGCGTCGGTTTGCCCATCGGACACCAAACTGTCCAGCAGGTCGAACAGGTCCTCTCAAATCTGGCCCGCCAGGCACCTCCCGTCGTTCGACCCGAAAACCGTCCCATCGTCATTCTCGAGTTCGCCACCGATCGCGGACAGGACGGCAGCGGCAGCCAGTTGCCCGACTGCATGAAACTGGCCCAGCTGCTGGCCAGTGAAGAAATGAATCGCCTGCAAACGGTTGCCTGGATTCCCGCCCCGCGAGATGCTTCCCAAATCAGTTTGCCCGGTGCCGCTCCGGACCGCCGGCCGCCTGGACTGTACGGGCATGCCGTGCTGGTCGCGATCAGCGCCGATTTGATTGCGCTGGACCAGTCGATGCACATCGGCCACGCCAACATCGACGCGCCCCAGCGCGACCCGCTGGCGATTGACATCTATCGCAACCTGACCTCACGGCGGTTGACCATTCCGGTCGAAGTCGCCGTGGCGATGGTCGATCCGGACATCGAACTGTACTCGGTGAAAAACGCCGGCAAGGACGAACTGGTTGACGCCGCAAGACTTCGCGAGCTGGAAACGGCCGGGGCACTGGCGGAAACGACGACCCTCGCACAGGCCGGTCAAACCGCGCGGCTGGACGGAGCCCAGCTGCAGAGAATCGCCCCCTCCAGCCGTCCCGTGCGCGGACTGGCCGGACTGTCCGCCCGTTTCCAGGTAGACCTCTCGCGGATCGAAACCGAAACCGTATCCGACCGCACGCTGGTCGGCGTCCGCCAGGAACTGACGGGCTACATCGATTCCCGCACTGCCGATCTGGCCATTCGCGCCATCGAAAAACAGGTCAAGGGAACCGCCGGCGCGAACCTCGTCATCCTCGCCATCAACAGTCCCGGCGGAGACCTCGAAGGGTGCCTGAAACTGGCCCGCTATATCACCGGGTTTCAGCGCGATGAAGTCCGCACCGCCGCCTGGATCGATGGCCAGGCGCGCGGACCGGCGGCGCTCGTCGCCCTGGCCTGTGACCACCTGCTGGCCGCTCCCGAAAGTCGTCTGGGCGGAACCTGGGAGCCGGGCATCAGCGGGGAAGAAATCGAAAAACTCTGGCCCGAACTGGAACAGCTGGGCAGTGACGCGCTGCGCGATCCGGCCCTGCTCGCGGCCATGCTCGACAGCGACTACCCCGTCAACCGCTACCGCCAAAAACAGTCGGGCGAAGTTCGCTGGATGAGCGAAACGGAACACACACAGGTTGACGATTCCGGCCAGTGGCAGATTCTGGGAACCGCCGCTTCCAAAGAAGGCCTGACCGTGGCCGAGGCGGAACAGGATGGAATCGTGCGGGCCGTGATCGGAACTGCCCGTGAAATCGATGCCTACTACCAGCTGGAAGATCCCGCAGTGGTTCTGGTTCCGACCCGGACCGACGCTTTCCTGATGTCCTTTGCACGTTTCCTCGCCAACCCGATGGTTTCCGTCTGGCTGATGTTTCTCTCGTTCATGCTGATCATGACGGAGTTGTCACAACCGGGGCTGGGCATTCCCGGATTTCTGGGAACGCTGTTTCTGGTTCTCTATTTCTGGAGCCACTACCTGGGCGGCAGCGCCGAATGGTTCGAGATCCTGCTGTTCCTCGTGGGAGTGCTGTTTGTCCTGGTCGAGCTGTTTGTGATTCCGGGATTCGGCGTGTTCGGCATAACGGGTTTTCTGATGATCGTGGTTTCGATTGTGCTGGCCGCCCAGACGTTCGTCATCCCCCGCAACAACGAAGAACTCGCCCAGCTGCCCGGTTCGCTGCTGATGCTGGTGGGGGCCGGAGGAGGCCTGGTCGGGGCTTTTTTCCTGATCCGCAGGATTCTGCCCAACACGCCCTATTTCAACCGGTTGATGCTCCATCCGCCGGTGGCGAGACCGGCCTTTGCGGAAGGAAAAGAAGTCGACCGGCGGTTGCCCGTGGTTGGCGCCCAGGGCGTGGCCGTGACCCGGCTGATCCCGTCGGGCAAAGCCCGCTTTGGCGGCCAGATCATTGACGTGATCACCGACGGCGTCGCGGTCTCGGCCGGAGAAAAAGTCGAAGTCATCCAGGCCAGCGGGAACCGGATCGTGGTCAGTGCACTCACATCGTAAGGCAATTGGGCTATTATGGTCGGGTCCCTTTGTTTCGGAATCCTGAATTGCTTGACTGACTGTCGTCTATGTCGAATCTGGTTTGGTCGATGATCCTGCTGGGGCTGGGTGCCCTGGTGATTGTGGTGGAAATGTTCATCCCCTCGGCGGGAGTCCTCGCGGTCCTGGCCACGGTCCTGGTCGTGTCCGGAATCGTCATGGCATTCCTGCACAGCCTGACCACCGGGGCCATCGTGCTGATGGTCACGGTGATGGCAATCCCGGTGTTGCTGATGTTGCTGGTAAAAATCTGGCCCAGTACTCCGATCGGCCGGCGAATCCTGCTCGGTGCCCCCAAAGCGGGCGACGTCCTGCCCGACAGTGACGACATCCGCTCGCTTCGGGAACTCGTCGGGCAGCGGGGCGTGGCCGCCACACCGATGTTGCCCAGCGGAATGGTCCGCATCAACGGCCGCAGTTACGATGCCGTTTGCGAAGGCTTTGCGGTGGACCAGGGACAGAACATCAAAGTCATCGCGGTCCGGTTCAATCGCGTCTACGTGCAACCCTACGATCCGTCCGAAGACCTCGAAACCGATTTCAGCAACGACCTGCTGGAAAAACCTGTCGAAGAATTCGGGCTGGATGAATAGCCGCGGCGACGGAATGCATTTTTCGCGGGCTGCACCTGTCTCCTCCCCGCCACCGGCGGGTAACATGAGATTCCGGGAGTGAAACCGGAAACAACTCAGGCCTGAAAGTCAGCGGATGCGATACGAAGATTTGCCCGAATGGTCAGCGCGGGCGGCAGAGTGGGGCGCGCAGTACCATGCATCGCTGCGCGATCGGCCGGTTCGGTCGAGGACACTGCCCGGCGAGATCGCAGCGCGGATCGCTCCTTCCCCCCCGGAATCCCCCGAACCGATGGAAACCATCTTCGGGGATTTCACGCGGATCATT
This sequence comes from Pirellulaceae bacterium, assembly GCA_041752775.1. Lineage (GTDB taxonomy): Bacteria > Planctomycetota > Planctomycetia > Pirellulales > Pirellulaceae > BJ22. The sequence goes on from JBGSVU010000867.1 coordinate 5,811, forward strand.
CCCGACGGCATGACGCACTGGCAACATCCCCGTTTCTTTGCCTATTTCCCGTCCAACGCAGCACCTGCTTCGATGCTGGCCGAGCAACTGGCCAACGCTTTTTCCGCGCAGTGCATGCTATGGCAGACCTCGCCGGCAGCGACTGAACTGGAAACCGTGATGATCGACTGGTTGCGGCAGGCACTCGGTTTGCCCGCCGGACTGCGGGGAGTGATTCAGGACACGGCGACGTCGGCGACGCTGTCCGCCGTGTTGACCATGCGCGAACGGGCGCTGCACTGGCAGGGCCTCCACAACGGCCTGTCGGGTTCACCGGTTCTGCGGATCTACGCATCGGCGCAAACGCACTCTTCGATCGACAAAGCCGTTCGGCTGGCCGGCATCGGCCAAAACAACCTTGTGAAAATTCCCACCGATGAAAACTGGGCGATGCGCGCCGACGCTTTGCAAGAGGCAATCGATGAAGACCGGGCCGCAGGCTTTCTGCCCGCCGGGATCGTGGGCTGTATTGGTGGGACATCGATTGGAGCCTCGGACCGGCTGGACGAAATTCTTGCGATCGCCGCCACCGAGAATCTTTATTCGCACGTCGATGCCGCGTGGGCCGGTTCGGCAATGATCTGTCCGGAGTTTCGCGCGATCTGGTCGGGCATCGAACTGGCCGACAGTATTGTTTTCAACCCGCACAAATGGCTGGGCGCGAATTTTGACTGTTCGGTTCAGTTTCTCCGCGAGCCGGAACATCAAATCCGCACACTCAGCATCCAGCCACACTACCTGCGAACGCTGGAACAGGACGACATCACGAACTATTCGGAGTGGGCCATCCCGCTGGGCCGCCGGTTTCGCGCGCTCAAACTCTGGTTCCTGATCCGGGCCAGTGGCCTGGAAGGTTTGCGAACCCGCATTCGCAATCACATCGGGTGGGCACGCATGGCAGCCGAAGCGATTTCAAAAATCCCTGGCATGGAACTCGTGACGCCGCCGATGTTTTCGCTGTTCACATTCCGGTTCGCTCCGCCCGGCCAGGACGCCAACGCGGCAACGCAGTCGCTCCTCGAACAAATCAACGCCGATGGCCGGATCTACCTGACGCAAACCACCCACGAGAACCAGTTCGTGATCCGCCTGACGATCGGCCAGTTCGAAACAACCCAGAAAGACGTCGAGGTTGCGATCAAAGTCATCGAAGAACTTTCGCAACAACAGTCAGTGTGAGTTTGCAATCAACTCATCGCATCCTGCCTCCTCACGGTTTATCCTGCAGGTGCAAAAAAACCGCGACAACGAAGCCAACGAATAGCCGCGATAGCGGCGACAGCATTAAAATCAGCGCTGCCGATGGAACCCGCAGACACCGGGCGGTTCCGATTCCCACGCCACCCGACAACGCAATCGCCCCGGTGTTTGCACTATAATGTTACGTCCCATGCCCGCTGCCCCTTCATCCCGTGAACGGGCACAGATTGCCTGCACCTTTTTGGCGAGAGCGACCCCAATCCATGAACTGGTCTCATTACCTGTTGGCATTGTGCACCGTGACCGCATGCGGATTGACGCCCGTTTCCGGTTTCCCGCAAACCACTCAACCGGTCTCGCCCGTCGACTTTCGCGAACAGATCCAGCCGCTTCTGGCGGGGCACTGTTTTGCCTGTCACGGGCCGGATGAACAGGAACGGCAGGCCGGATTGCGGCTGGACCTTGAGGAAGGCGCCAAAGAGTCTGTGATCGTCCCCGGGCTGTCGGCCGACAGCGAACTGGTCAAGCGAATTTTTTCGGACGATCCCGACACTGTCATGCCTCCGCCCGATTCGAATCGGCCATTGACCGCTGAACAAAAGGAATTGCTCCGGCGCTGGATTGACCAGGGCGCCGGCTGGCAACAGCATTGGGCCTTTGAACCGATTCGGGCTGTCGAGCCACCGGCAACAGATTCGCCGTGGGCAGCAGAGAACCCGATCGACCGGTTTGTGCTGGCGCGACTGGCGGAACACGGCCTGGAGCCTTCGCCCCCAGCCGACCGCCGCACACTCATTCGTCGCGCCTGGTTCGATTTGATCGGCATCGGCCCGACCCCGCAACAAGTCCAGGCGTTTGTCGATGACACCAGCGACCGTGCCTGGGAACGCGTGATCGACGAACTGCTCGCATCGCCGCACTATGGCGAACAGATGGCGGTCGCCTGGCTGGACGCAGCCCGCTTTGCCGACACGAACGGCTTTCAAAACGATTTCGTCCGTAGCATGTGGCCGTGGCGCGACTGGGTGATCGACGCCTTCAACAAGAATCTGCCCTACAACGATTTCATAGTCCAGCAGATTGCCGGAGACATGCTCCCCGATCCGACTCCCTCCCAGTTGACCGCGACCGGATTCAACCGTAACAACCGCTCGAACACCGAAGGCGGTTCGATCGACGAAGAATGGCGGATCGAAAACTGTATCGATCGCGTGGAAGCGACCTCGGCGACTTTTCTGGGCCTGACCATGGGGTGCGCCCGTTGCCACGATCACAAGTACGACCCGTTCAGCCAGAAAGAGTTCTACCAGTTCTTTGCCTTTTTCAACAACGTCGACGAACAGGGCGTCTACAACGAGACACGCGGCAATGTCGGGCCGATGCTGAAAGTACCCACCGCAGAACAGCTCGCGGCGCTGGCCGATATCGATGCAAAACAGGCGGCGTTGAAACAGCGGGCCGAGCCGAAACCGGGCCAGGCGTCAGCAACCATCGAAACCTGGAGAAAAGAACTCGCTGCGCACCCACTCCAGTTGCCTGAACCTGTCTGGGAATTTGTTCCCGCGGCAGATTCGCCGGTGACAGGCAACGCTCCGGTCGGACGGGCGGTACTTTTTCCTGGAACGGACAACGCCGCGCAGCCCATCGAACCCGCTCCGCTGCAATTCGAGCGGGACGTTCCGTTTTCGTGGACTGCATGGGTTCACGGTGACGCGCGCGGATCGATCTTTGGGCAGATGGATGAAGGGGCCGCCTATCGCGGCGTCGACGGAATCATACTGGAAGACGGCCGGTTGAAAGTCCACCTGATTCACGAATGGAAAGTCAACGCGATCGCGGTGATTTCCAGGGCGCGACTGACTCCGGATGCGTGGACCTGCTTGACCGTAACCTGGGACGGCAGCTCCAGGGCTGCGGGCTACAAAATTTACTTTGACGGGAAACCGGTCCAGGTCGAAATCGATATCGACACGCTGACTGATTCAATCGCTGCGAAGGTGCCGTTTCGAATCGGGCAGCGAAAGCAGTCCGAATTTTTCAAAGGCCAGCAGCACGGTTTCCGCCTGTTTGATCGCGAATTGACACCGGAACAGGTGTCCGCCTCCCTGAAACAGACCGTGGTCGATCGCGCCGACCACCTCCGAACCGGCAATTTGGGTCAGCATGATGAGGAGGCGCTCGATAAATACGTTGGAATGCTGGAGTTGAACGTTGTTCGCCAGGAGCTCGCAACCCTGCAGGCAACGCGGGACCAGCTGGAATCGCAACAGCAAACGACGATGATCATGCGCGAGCGGCCGGAATATCGCCCGACGCACCTGTTGAAACGTGGGCAATACGATTTGCCCGACACATCAGCCGATTTGTGGCCGACCATTCCGTCCATGCTGCCGCCACTGGGCGACGACCAGCCGGCCAATCGGCTGGGGCTGGCCCGCTGGATGGTCGACGACCGCAACCCGCTGGTGGCCCGCGTCGCGGTGAACCGGGCGTGGATGAAGTTTTTCGGCAGGGGGCTGGTCGAGACTCCGGACAATTTCGGATTGCAGGGGACTCCGCCGACGCACCCGCTGCTGATCGACTGGTTGGCCGACGATTTCCGCCGCCATGGCTGGGACCTGAAACGGTTGCACAAACAGATTCTGATGAGCGCCACCTACCAGCAATCCTCGGCGTTGACATCCGGTCGGCTGGCCGTTGATCCGGAGAACCGCTGGTATTCGCGCGGACCGCGGTACCGGTTAACAGCCGAACAGATTCGCGACAACGCCCTGGCGCTGGCGGGATTGCTGGTCGAAAAAACCGGGGGCCCGTCGGTGCGGCCTTATCAACCGGCCGGATTGTGGGAAGAGTTGGCGGGCGGCGCGAACAATGGGCCTTATGAAGCGGACAAAGGCGAGGGGCTGTATCGCCGCAGCCTGTACACCTACCGCAAACGGACCGTCTCGCACCCGACCGTCGCGACGTTTGATGCACCCAGCTGGGAAATCTGCCAGATCCAGCGGGGCCGGACCAACACCCCGCTCCAGTCACTGGCGCTGCTGAACGACGTGACGTATGTCGAAGCCTCGCGAAAACTGGCCGAACGGATGATGACCGAAGGAGGCGCGACGGCCGATTCGCAAATCCGTTACGGTTACCTGCTGGCCACCTCGCGGGAACCGGGCGAGCGCCAACTGGCAACGCTGCTGGAGGGACATCGCGAATACCACAGCTACTACGCCGACAACCCGGCCGAGGCCACAGAGTTGTTGTCCACCGGCGATTCCCCGCCCAGCGATTCGCTCCCCCCCGACCAACTGGCGGCAATGACCGCCGTCGCCTCGGTGCTGCTGAATCTGGATGAAGTGATTACGAAAGAGTAAATCGCAAGTCGTGCAATTTGCAACGAGTCTAATCCGGAATCGCGGCGTAGCCGCGACAGCAAACGTGTTTGGTGTGTAACGGCGATACAAGGGGCGGATAGCGACGCAAGCGCGACAGCTACCTGCGGGTTTGCACCCGCAGCTATTTTCTTCCGCCGCATTCGCGGCTGGTGAGGCGCAGTACCTGACCGTCCTGACAAGAACGGTCAACGCCTGGCAACAAAGAAATTCACCACGAAGGGCACGAAGGACGCGAAGATTGAGTGCGATGAAATGCTCGATGATCCAGTCGGACAAATCATCCGATGGAAAACGCACCCGCGGCTCAGCGTCCGGACTCCTTCGTGCTCTTCGCGTTCTTCGTGGTAACAATCAGCGCCTTGTCCGGCTGGCG
>JBGSVU010000868.1:0-25507 GCA_041752775.1 Pirellulaceae bacterium
CCATAAAAATGGCAAACGCGACGATCAGAAACTGGACAAGGGCCGTGGCAAACGATCCGATTCCCAGGTTGACGGCTTCAGCTTCTGCTGTCTTGGCTTTCAACTCCACGTCATACTGCGAAAAGTCGGTTCCACCCAACAGGCCGACGAGCGGCATGACCATTTTTTCCACAAACGAATTGACCACGCCACTGAAGCCCGCACCAATCACGATACCCACGGCCATGTCGACGACGTTGCCTTTCATGGCAAAATCACGGAACTCGGAAATCATCCCCATCTCTGTCTCTCCATTGAAAAGATTTTTGCCAGAAAGTGGCATTGCGCAAGGTGCCGGCAACGTTCCAGCGTTTCCGGCAGGTGCATTAGTCTACTGCCATTTGAAAAAAAAACACCAGATGGTTTTTCAGAATAAATCGCCAGGCTGACCGGGCTGGCCCGGGCGATCAGGGGCCATGCCCAGTTGCTGTGGATGGAACGGGATGTCGCCGGCGGGAATCCGCCACGAAGTTCAGAACGGCGAAGATTTGCCAGACAGCAACAACAGGTCCATCAGCATTTGACGGGCGCGTTCCGCATCAACTGAAATGGCGGTTTCCACATTGTTGCGCCACTCGCGCGAGGGACGGCGGTCGAAAACCGTAACGCCGCGAGTCAGTTCACCTTCGGTCTCGACGTCACAGGCCATGTCCTCGAACTCAAACAGCTCCGGCTCCAGCAGGGCCAGTGCCCCAACCGCATCGTTCAGCGTGATTCGCTCCTGGCCGAGGTGCTGGCGAAAGGAGCGAAAGGCGTGCGGCAACATCTGCCGCAGAAAAAATCCGGAACGGCTGCGTTCATCCGGCAATTCGTTCAGCAGATCCAGCCCGAAGGCGACTTCCCTGGTCACATCCAGCGGAACCAGCGTTCGGGCGATGGGAGCATTCAGGACCTCGCGGGCGCTGGCCGGATCAAAATAGAAATTGAACTCGGCCGCCGGAGTGATATTGCCAATCCCCGACATGCTGCCGCCCACCATCAGGACCCGGTTGATCAAACCGGCAATCGCCGGATCCCGCCGCAGGGCCCGCGCCAGATTGGTCAGCGGCCCCAGACAGACAATCGTGACATCACCGGGATTGCCGCGGACCGCATCGATGATCACCTTTTCTGCCGGCTGGACATGCTGTTTGGCGGACACTTCCAGATTGCAGTTCCCCAGCCCGTCGTCACCATACAACCAGTTGGTGTTGACTGGCGGTGCGTTGTCGGCGGGCGTTGCCAGCCCCAGACGCGGATACCGGCCCGGATCCAGCTCGCCGAGAATGGCCTGCAGGTTGGAATTGGCCTGAGTCGCCGTCACACATCCTTCGGTTGCCGTCAGGGCCACAATTTCCAGTCGCGAATCGAACAGCAACATGCACAGCGCCACAGCGTCATCGGTTCCCATGTCGCAGTCGATGATCACTTTGCGTAACATTGGCTTCCTGAAGTATTCCGGCGCGGTTAAAAGGTTTTCAGCCCGGATTGTAGGCGGACGACCGCGCATTCACAAGCAAATTCACGGCAAAACAGGCCGAAATCCGACAGTCACTATTCTGCGCATTATCGCCACACTAACGGAATCAGCAACGACACAAAATGGACATCGATCCTCAGCGAGATCTGGTGCGGCAGGCTACGGAAATTCTGTTGGCTGGCGGGAATTTGCAGCGCCAGCAAATGTACGAATTGACGGGACTGTTCATGTCGGGCACCGTCGCCAGCGAAACCATCGCCCGGCTGTTGACGCTCCTGCACCACAAAGGCGAAACAGTCGATGAACTGGCTGGTGCCGCGCTGTCGCTGCGCCAACACATGGCGCCGATTCATTCCGTCCGCGAAAATGTCGTCGATACCTGCGGTACTGGCGGCAGTGGCGTGGGCACGTTCAACATCAGCACGGCAGCAGCGATTGTCGCGGCCAGCGCCGGCGCCAGCGTCGCCAAACACGGCAACCGGCGTTCCACCAGCCGCAGTGGATCCTCCGATGTTCTGGAACATCTGGGCGTCAACATTCAGGCGCCACTGCCGGTGGTCCAGCGTTGCCTGGACGAACTGGGACTTTGTTTCTGTTTCGCGCCGCTGCATCATGGATCCGTGCGCCACGTGATGGAAGTCCGGCGTTCGCTGCCCCACCCCACGATTTTCAATTTGCTGGGTCCGCTTTGTAATCCTGCGTCGGCTGCCTTTCAGTTGCTGGGTGCCGGTCGGGGCGAAACGATGCCGCTCCTGGCCGAGGCGCTGGCCGTGCTGGGAACACGTCGGGCGCTTGTCGTGCATTCGCGAGACGGGATCGGCGAGTTGTCGGCCAGTGCTGTTACCGATGGAATTCTGGTTGAGAACGGCGGGTTGAATCCAGCCAGTTTTTCTCCGGAGCAATTCGGGCTGGGCCGGTCCGCGCTGCGGGAATTGATCGTCGATTCGCCCGGGGCCAGTGCCCGGATGATACGCAACGTGCTGCGGGGTGCCGCGGGTCCGGCGGCCGATGTCGTCCGGATGAATGCGGCCGTGGTGTTGTGGGTTTGCGGAGCTTCGGCCGATGTGGAAAGCGGATTTGCGATGGCGGAACAGGCGATTCAGGGGGGACGTTCGCTGCAGTTGCTGGCCGATTTGTCCCGGATGACCAGTGCCGCGACCGACCATCGCGGAGAATAAAGGTATTGTTCGAACCCTCATCCCCAGTCCTTCACCCCCACGCGGGACGATGGGAGCAGAAGTCATGGAATGGGCTTAGGGGGGTGAGTTCCCGGGAATATTCTGGTCTGCGAATGAGGGCCGCATGCGGGTATACTGGGCGGAACCTCGTTGTCTGTTTTTTTTCAGGAGTTGATGGGCCTTGAACGCTTTGGAATACCGCGTAGGAATCGGCTGGGATTCGCATCGTCTGGTGTCCGGCGGGCCGCTGCGCATTGGCGGGACCGAGATTCCGTTCGATCACCAACTGGACGGGCACAGTGATGGGGACGTATTGCTGCATGCCATTACGGATGCCATTCTGGGGGCTGCTTCGGCGGGCGACATTGGCGAGTTGTTCCCGAATACCGACCCCGCCAACCACAAACGGGACTCGGCTGATTTTCTGCTGGCAGCGCGCGAGCGGGTGACCGACCTCGGTTTTGCGATCGTCAATATCGATTGCGTTCTGCTGGCCGAACGCCCCAAAATTCTCGAATACAAATCTGCCATCATCGAGCGGATTGCCGGGATTGTTGGCGTGAACACTTACAGCGTGGGACTGAAAGCCAAAACGGGGGAAGGCATCGGACCGGTGGGGGAAGGAAAAGTGATCGAAGCCCACTGCGTCGCCCTGCTCGGACGGGCTCCCGGTGCCCGGCTATGATCCCCAAGCCGCATCTGGCCAGTCCCGAAACCCGAATTCTCGGAATCGATCCTGGCCTGAACATTTCCGGCTATGGCCTGATCACTTTTGCCAACAACCAACCCTGCCTGATCGAGGCCGGAGTGGTCCGCTCGACCCGTTCGCATTCCCTGGAACGGCGAATTCGCAGCATTTACGAAGGCATCACCGAAGTCATCCAGACGACTTCTCCGGACATTGTCGCCGTCGAGCAGTTGTTCACCCACTACGACCGGCCATCGACAGCGATTCTGATGGGGCATGCGCGGGGTGTGTTGCTGCTGGCGGCGGCCAACGCGGGACTGGAAGTCACCAGCTGGCGACCGACGCAGGTGAAAAAAGTTCTGACCGGAAACGGTCGCGCTCCCAAAGCCCAGGTGCAACTGTCCGCAGCGCGGCTGTTGAACCTGCCGGACATTCCCGACCCTCCCGATGTGGCCGACGCGCTGGCAATCGCCATGTGCCACTGTTACCTTAACCGCAACCGGATGAAAACCACTTGATCACACGCATCACAGGAAAACTCGTGGCGCTGGCGGAGGATTTTGCCACGCTGGACGTGCCGCCTTTCGAGTATCAGGTCCTGATCCCCGAGTTCACCCGCCGGCAGTTGCAGGTCCAGCTGGGCGAAAGTGTCGTGCTGCACACGATGCATTATTTCGAAGGCAACCCGCAAAAAGGTGGCCGAATGGTCCCGCGTCTGGTCGGTTTCGCAAGTCAGATCGAACGGGAATTCTTTGACCAGTTTTGCCAGGTCGATGGCGTCGGAGCCAAAAAGGCCCTCCGCGCGATGGTCCGCCCGGTTCAGGACATCGCCCGTTCGATTGAGCAACAGGATTTCAAAGCCGTCGCGACGTTGCCTGGGATCGGACCGGCGATGAGCGAACGGATCGTCGCCAAGCTGCGGCGAAAAATGGGCAAATTCGCGCTGATCGTCGGTGGCGAAGGGGACGGAGCGATCGAGGCCGAAGTCGAACGGAACGTGGTCGATGATACCTGGCAGATTCTTTGCCAGCTGGGCCACAGTGAATCCGATGCACGCCAACTGCTGGACGCCGCCCTGAAAACCAGACGCAAATACAAAAGTGTCGAAGAACTGCTGCAGGCCGTGTACGACACCAGCGCGGGAACAGAGTGAGAGCCTGTCGCGTAACCCCATCCACGGTGCCCGCTTCTGAAGCGCCGGTCCAGAACAAAAAAACCACCCGGTCCAACGTGAACGCGGGTGGCTGTGAGGTGATTCTGTTTTTTGTCACCGCATGGCCCGTCAGGATCGACGGCCGCGGGACAACTGCCGACTAAAAAATGTCGAGAATGTAGTGGTGACCCCAGTGGTAACGGCGCGGGGTCGGATACTCGTTGTGCCAGCTTTTGTTGTAAACCGGAATGCGGTACTCCGGTGCATAACGGTAGTACAGGCTGTCCGCGCTGCGGTAGGCTTCGCTGCCGTAGTAGTTCTGCGGATAGGTCACATACGGATAGTGATAGAACCGCTGCATGTTCTGGGTTTTGGAGTATCCACCCCAGGTCGCTCCATAAGCGTTCTGCTGGGCGGCGGCCGACGAACAGCTGCTGACGAACCAAAGTGCGGCGACAACCATCGTCGCTGCAAAAATTTTCCGGATCATGGAGTGGGCTCCCCCAAGGTTACTGATGGCTGGATTTTGGATCTGGCAATCGGGCGCGGAAACGGGTCTTTGCCGCGTTCGGGAAACGCACGGTGGTCCCGATGCACTGGAGATATCGACCATCCGGACAACTGGCATTCAGGGAAAAGCCGGTAGAACACGCAAAACACGCACCGGTTGCCTGAAGATCAGAAACCTGTTCGGGTCTGGCAAAACAGGCAATTTGACGGACGGGCAGCGGCCCCAATGCTAGCCCCGCCCCCTCACCATCCGGGCCGGACCCCTGGCCGGAAACAGGCCCGGAATCATCCGGCCTTAACCCAGTTCGAGCATCCGGTTCAGCGCGACCAGCGACCAGCTCGCCACCTCGTCATCGACACGAATCACGTTGACCGGCGTTCCGGCGACCAGGTTCTCAAGGCTCCAGCAGAGATGAGCCAGATCGATTCGATACATGGTGGCGCACATGCATACCACGGGCGACAGAAAGTGGATCTCCTGTTCGGGGTGTTCCTGTTTCAACCGGTTGACCAGGTGCAATTCGGTGCCGATCGCCCACTGCGTTCCGGCCGGGGCATTCTCAACGGTCCGGATGATCGCCCCTGTCGAACCTGAGATGTCGGCGATGTCGTTTACTTCCTGGGGGCATTCGGGATGGACCAGGATTTTGATCCCGGGGACAGCCTTGCGAAACGCCGCGACATGATCGGCGGTGAACATCTGGTGCACACTGCAATGGCCTTTCCAGAGGATGACTTTGCTGCGGGCGATGGCGTCCGGATCGTTGCCGCCGTTCTCCGCGGCGTGCGGGTCCCAGACCGGCATCAAATCATTGGTGATTCCCATTTTCAGCGCGGTGTTGCGTCCCAGATGCTGGTCGGGAAAAAACAGCACGCGGTTGCCGCGTTCGAACGCCCAGTCGATGACTTTTGCGGCATTGCTGCTGGTGCAAACAATTCCTCCGTTGCGCCCGCAGAACGCTTTCAGGCTGGCCGCCGAGTTGATATAGGTCACGGGGATGACCTTTTGGGTATCGACCAGTTCTCCCAGATCCTCCCAGGCGTTTTCGACCTGTTCGATTCCTGCCATGTCAGCCATCGAACATCCGGCTGCGAGATCGGGCAGGATCACGTGGACGCGTGTTCCGTTTCTGGCCTGAAGCCGTTCAGGCCGGTTGGCGACGATGTCGGCGGTTTCGGCCATGAAATGGACGCCGCAAAAAACGATGAAGTCGCAGGGCCGCCCGGCCGCCATCTGGCTGAGCTGCAAACTGTCGCCACGCAAATCGGCGTGAGCGATGACCTCGTCCTGCTGGTAATGGTGTCCCAGAATCAGCAAACGTTCGCCCAGCTGGCTGCGCGCCGCCAGGATCCGCTGGTTCAGGACTTCGTTGTCCAGCGACCGGTAGTCGGTGAAATTGAAACGGGCCAAAGAAACAACCGTGGACATGATTAACCGGCATTCAGGAGGAACAGGGGGAAAGAACTCTGCGCTGGGCTCAAGGCCTTTTTGACTGCATTATAGACGACTGGCGGGTTGGTGGCGGGGACCCGTTTTCACCGGCCGAACTGCTGGCGTCGGGAACTTTCGATTTCAGCCATTCATCGAGGATCAGGTCGTTGAGGGAAAACCGCAGGTGGTCCCGGTTTTTTTCGATTTGGCGATTCAGTTTGGCGGGGAGGCCGGTTTTTTTTTCAGCAATTTTTTCTTCGATCTTTTTTCGGGCGACCTTTGACACCTGTTGGGCGAACTCCCCACCGACCTTGCTGACCCGGTCGATCCGGAAATCGTACAGATGAATGTCCGCGCTGGTGACTTCGGGCTGCAACACAATCGCGGGCGGAAATTCGGAATAGTCCGGGACCGAATCCAGACGGACTGCGATCTCCAGCCCGACATCGGCAGTTCCGCTGGCACTGAGGCTGTACATTTGCACGCCGCGGACCCATTGCGCCTGACGCGCCTCGATATCCAGTTGGGCCCGCACGGCGACCGTAACCAGCGAAGCCCCATCAGGGGTGGTTTCGATGCGCGGCAATGTGATGCGAAAATTTTCGGCGCCGGGCTGGACCTGGGCTCCATACTTTTCCCATGACCCGTGGTTCACCATGCGCCAGACGCGTTCCGTTTCCAGCCGGTTGCCATCGCGTCGCAAGCGGACTCCGCCCCAGACTTTTTCCTGCTGGCCCCATTTCCGGTCGTCGCTCCATTCCAGTCCTGCTTCGCCCACCACCAGACGGGTCAGCAGTTTTTCGACGTCCTCCAGCGAACCCGTGGTCGATGTCGTATTGGCGCCGGGCGCCGGTTGCGGGCCAATGACTTGTGGTGGCGGATTCTGGGCCGCGACGGGAACCACAGCAAACGGCCAGCAGCAGGCAAAAAACAGTGCCGCCAGCCATCGGCCTCGCGCCGGATTCCTGTGGGACTGGCGAATTCCCGTTTGCGACATCATTCCGTTGATCCCGGCGACTGGACAACAAACAACCTGAAAAATTTCTTTTTTCCCAGAATACCTCAGTCAGCCTGCTGTGTCGGCGCGAGAATTCCCGGCAATTGCGGCGACAAACCAGTTTCGTTCATGCTGTCACCGGTCACCGGCCCATGACTTCAAACACCTGCGTCGCCTGTTCCAGGGAATTGGCGTCCCGGGGATGAGCGTGGTCAAAAACCAGCAGTTCCTCTTTGTCGAGGACCGTAATCGCGGTTTCATCGATTTTTCCGCCGGCGTCCGTTACGGTCGACAAATCCATTTGAAAATGTTTGGCCAGAAATCGGTAGGCCGCCAGCCTTTTGGAGGGACCATAGTCGTGGCCTTCGTCCGCAAAGTGGGCACTTTCACACCGGTCACCCGCTCCGAAATGGGCATAGACCCGCTGGACATACGGCCATCCGACACGTGGAAAATTTTTTGTCCAGTCCTCGCCGTTGGAAATGATCAACTGGGGTTTGGGTGCCGCGAGCGCCGCAATTTCGACGTTGCTGGTTTCGCTGGAGTCGTTGCCGTGAACCGGCATGCCGCTCTCACAGACGCAGCCGCCAAAAAAATGTTCCGAAACCTGACAGACCGGAATCGACAGATCAACGCGGTCATCCACGGCAGCGAGGACAAAGGACTGAGTGCCGCCTCCGGAACACCCCGTTACGGCCAGCCGGTTTTCATCGACATCACCCAGCGACAACAGAAGATCGAGCGCGCGGATGCTGTTCCAGGTTTGCAAACGGAAAGTCTGCGGGTGGTTGTGCGGAACCGGTTCGTTTTCGCCAAACCCGACCATGTCATAAATCAGGACCGTCGCCCCCATCCGCGCCATCGCGGCACAGCGGGTCTGGTTCTGCGCAATCACGCGGCCGAACTCCCAGTGACCATGCGGCGCTGCGATACCAGGCATTTTTCCGTCGGCGTTGAGTGCGGGTTTCGTCGAACGATAAAGGTTGGCGGTGACCCAGTACCCGGGCAGACTCTGAAAAGCCAGATTCTCGACGGTATAGCCATCCATTTCGCGGAGGGAATGCCGGACCGGTTGCAAATCGCAACGTGCAGGAAGCGTCGCCAGGCCGCCGCCCTCGAGGATTCCCTGGCGGATCATGCCGGCCCGCTTCTGCCACGACCCGGCATCATCGTGCATTCTGGCAAACCCGTCCAGTTTTTCCGCGGCCTGTTCTTCGCTCCAGTAATAGCCTTTGCCAACAGCTGGGGAATCAGTGGCCTGTTGTCCGACCGCCATCGCCTGCGCGACCAGGACGATCAGAACACCGTGAAAACACTGCATCAGACATTTGGGTCGCATAGCTTCCGGTCCCTTGAATGTAGGTCTTGGCGAAAGGTACTTCGCAGCGGTAGTGGGTTTGGCCGGGGTTGGCCGTGAAGTGACTCGCCAGATCATCCCGCCCTGGCGACTCGCATTCAGATTCCATGGCGATTTTACCACAGTGTTCAGGCTGCTGAAGCAGCCCCAGTTTTCAGGATGCCCCCAGCCAGGCGGCGGATTCCGGCGGACTTTGGCCGGTTCGGAAATGGAGGCCCGTTGTGAATATACGGCCTGAAACACGCCTGGCAGAAAAAAATTTCGGGTCGAATGGCGGACCCGGGGCGGCCGATCCCATTTCAGAATTGGGGGCGCTGGGCGCCAGAAGATTCAAAGTCCATTCCTTTTTTTGAGAAGAGAGTACACAAATGAAATTTCGAGGAATTCTCCGCAAACTGACGGCAATTGCCCTGCTGGGGTTGTCCGTCGCCACGGGATCGGCCCAGGCCCAGACCAACAATGTACAGGCCCTGCTCGAGGGGGAGTTGCTGATTGTCAGGGGTGACGCCCTGGCGAATGCCATTACGCTTTCACGAAACACTGCCGGAGAAGTCCTGGTTGTGGGCCGTGCCGGAACCACGGTCAATGGTCAGGCATCGGTTCGATTCCGCCGTGCCGTGCTGAACAGCGTTGAAGTGCTGTTGTTTGGGGGAAATGACAACGTGATCATCAACAATCTGGTCATCAACAACGACCTGTTTTTGAACCTTGGCAGCGGCAATGACACATTTCGGTCCGGCGGCCTGCCGACCGTTGTAGGAGCCAATCTGACAGTCGAAGGCGGGAGCGGAAACGATGTCGTTCGGCTGACCGGGTGGACCGTCGGAACGGACGTGTATGTGAATGGGCAGACCGGAACGTTGAACTCCCAAATGACTGGCCTGAGAGCCGGTTTTGCCATCACGGTTATCGGCGATGATGGGCGCGACATTGTATCGCTGAACGGCTGTACCACGGGCGACTTTACCTCCATCGAGACCAAAAAAGGCAACGACTCGGTGACGGTGGGTGGACTGGTGGGGCTGGGCCTGAATATCGCTTCAGACGAGGGGGACGATTCGATTTCGCTGAACGGAGTGTTGACGCTGGACGACATCGAAATCACCACCGGCACGCAGAATGATTCCGTTGTGATGTCCGACGTTACCAGTGGCAAAAACATCAAGGTCTCATTCGATTCCGGAACTGACCTGATGGACGGGACAAACGTTTTTGCCGAGTACGACGCCGTATTTGAAGGAGGTGATGGTTTCTACAGCTACATCGATGGTGGAATCGGCGGCGGCGAAAAAACTGAAATCAAGGAATTCGAATTTTTCAACTAGCAAATTCCGCCCCTGGAAGGGGTAGCCCTGGTTAAAATGACTGGATAACGACTGCTCTCAGGCCACCTGCGCATTGCCGCCGGTGGCCTTCTGTCGCAGGCCGGAGTTTCAGGAGTTTCCAGCGTTTGAGGTGATCCATTGGAGCCACTTGACCAGAAAAATGACGCCTCGCTTCTCCGCCGAATTGGCGAAGGAGATTCCGCGGCGGCCACAGCGGTCTTTGAACGCCATGCACCCGGATTGCTGGTTGCGGCGAGCAGACGTTTGTCATCGGTACTGAATTCCCGTGTCGATGCCGACGACATTGTTCAGTCAACGTTCAAGAGTTTTTTTCGTCGGGCAAGCCGGGGTGGTTATGCGGCACCCAAGTCTGGTGATTTGTTCAATTTGTTAATCGTCATTGCCATGCGGAAGGTCAATGCCCGGGCCGACTATCATCTGGCGTCCAGCCGGGATGTTCGCAGGACAGCACCCACGTCCGCCCACGAAAACGACGACTTTCCCGGCAACAGCATGGCAGTCAGTGACTTGCTCATGACCATTGCCGAACTGTTTGAAGAATTCAGCGAGTTGCAGCGGACAATAGTTACATTGCGTCTGGAAGGATACTCGGTCATGGAAATTGCTGACAAATGCGATCGCAGCAAGCGGACCGTCGAGCGTGAGTTGCAGGCTTTTCGGGTCAGACTTTCAGAGGAGTTCGCACCGTGAAAAATCTGGATCGCGATCCGGACGATTTGGAAATGGTCGATCAGCGGACGGTATCGGACTGGATTGACGCTTTTGAACAGGCCTTGCGTCAGCAGGAGCGGGTGGCGGTTTCATCATTCTTTCCCGAAGCCGGTGACCCTGAATTTGAAACGGTCGTCACAGAAGTCCTGAGAATTCTTCTGGAATGGCGCTGGGCGAAGGGTGAACGGGGCTGGCTGAAGCAGTTGCTGGCCGAAAATGACATCAGCTGGATTCGCGACAACATCCGGATTCTGACTCCCGTGGCCTTTGAGGATTACCGCTTAAGAACGACCGGCGGACTTGAGGCGGACAGGGATTCCTATCGCACCCAGTACGGGATCGACGTCCATCACTGGGACCGCTGGCTGGAGAATCCGGATGTGGAGGGGCCAGACGGGGGTTCGTCAACGGTTTCAGGCAACGGCCAAACGGTTGTACCCAACGGCCCGGATGAGCTTTCCGGTCCCGCCGGCGATTCTGACAGGGGAGTGCTCACGCGACGAAACGCATCCGTCGTCCTGCCGGAGGCGGGCTCACAAATTGGCGATTTCGATTTGGTGCATCTGGCTGGTTCTGGCGCTTTCAGCCGGGTTTTTGTTGCTCGTCAGAGTTCACTGGCAAGGCGGCTGATTGTCCTGAAAATCACGACGACGCCGCTGGGTGAGTCGCAGCAACTGGCCCGGTTGCAGCACGGCAACATCATGCCACTCTATTTCGCACAACACATTAACGGTCTGTATGTACTGGGAATGCCGTTGTTGGGTTTGGCTACTCTCAAGCAGGCCATCGAAAGCCGTTTCAGGAACGAGGGTTCCGGCACACCCGTTGGTTTGCGAAACGGTCAGTTGATCGTGAATCTGATCCGGCGGGATCCGCAGATTTTTTGTGGAGACCAGCCAGAATCGCCATCCGGTTTCCAGAACGAGGAGACTGACGTCGACCAGCTGGTCATGGATTTTGAACAGACTTCCTGGGAAAATTGCATTTTCTCACTGGGCCAGCGGCTGGCGGATGGGCTGCAGTATTCGCATTCGCGGGGCGTTCAGCATCGCGATATCAAGCCTGCCAACATTCTGTTGGGCTTTGATGGCCAACCCCTGCTCCTCGATTTCAATCTGAGCCGGCTGGAATTTCGGGAGTCGCAGCAGCGGACTCGAGCCGTTGGCGGAACGCTTCCCTACATGTCGCCCGAGCATCTGGAATCCATGAACACCGGGATCGACCATTTCACGCGGGGGAGCGATGTCTATTCCCTGGGGGTTGTCCTGTACGAGGCGTTGACGGGGCAACTGCCCCATGAATCCTCCCTTTTTCTCGCGGACAACCTGGCAGCAGCCATCGAAACCCGGCGTCAGCCGATCCGGAATCCCCGTGATTTCAATCCCTCGATCCGGCCAGCGGCCGCTTCGGTCGTCATGAAGTGCCTGGAGCAAAATCCGCAGGATCGATATTTGTCAGCGGCTGAGTTGGCGGTCGATCTCAAAAGGCATCTGGCCGACCTGCCGCTGCGATACGCCGCAAACCCGTCTTGGACAGAGCGGGCCGGAAAATTCCGGAGAAGACATGGCCGAATTTTCTCGGTTGCTTCTGTCGCCATCTTTGCGGTCCTGATGGGGTCCGTTGCGATTGTGGCTGGTATTGCCTGGAGACAAAACAGTCTGGCAACCCTGGCCAATGAGCGATACCAGAAGTTTGTGGAATTGTCACACGTGGCCGAAGCGGAGCTGTTTTTTGCCGATGGCGGTTCGCGGGAACTGGGCCGTCACCTGGCAAACAGGGCTTTGAACATTTTTGAATTCAATGAGTCAAGCCACAACCTGGAATCGGCATCGTTGCCGTGGCTGAAACCTGGTCAGCGGGAAGACGTTGGAGCGACCGCGAGACTGCTCTGGCGACTGTCCATCTCCGATCCAGCATCGGCGGCGACGAACGACAACGGGAACAAACCCGTGACCGCCCTGGAGCGGGCGGCGGAAGACTTTATGAAACGCGATTATTCAAGTGCGGTTGGGATTCTGGAGCGGGAACTGGAAAAATCCCATGAGCGATTCGCGGTCTGGTTTCTCAAGGGGAAGTGCCACTTCGAACTTCGCGAATACCGGGATGCCGAACGCTGTTTCGCCGTCGCCGGAATGGTCGATCCGGATTCCGCAATGTCCATGGTCGCGAGAGGGTCATGCCATTTCTTCATGAGCCAGTACGATGATGCAAAACGGTTTTTTGAAGCGGCACGACGACTGGATACCGGCAATTTTGCCGCGCTGTACAATCTGGCGCTGGTCGATGAACGCCAGCGGGAACCCGGTTCGGCGCTGGAATGGCTGGAACTGGCGGAAAAAATCCGGCCCGGATCGACACGGGTGGAAATGGCGCGGAGCCGGATTGCACGCGCCATGGGAAATGAACAGCTTGCCAAAGATTCGCTCGAACGGGTGATCTTGCAGGAGCCCACCGAACCAGAGGGTTGGGTCCTTCGGGGACTGGCGCGCTTGTCGCAGTCCCCCGCAGACGCCGTTAGTGATTTTGAGATGGCACAGCGATACAGCACCACACGGTTTGTGGCTGGCCAGAACCGGGCTCATGTCCTGAGCGAATACCTGAAGAGACCGGAAGAGGCCATTCAGGTGTTGTCTGATTTGCTGGAAGAGGATCCGCATTTTATGCCGGCATTGTCCGGCCGTGCCGTGCTGTATGCCCGCGGCGGAAATCGGGACGCAGCGCTGGCTGATGTCCAGCGTTGCACAGAGTTGCCGATGACGCCACAGCTTCATTACCAGGTTGCCTGTGTTTGCGCCCTGCTGGGGGCCGGGGACGATTCATTGCAGGAGCGGGCGCTGCATCATTTGGCCATTGCAACCGCACCAGCCTATGGAGCGCATGTGATTGCCACAGATGCGGATCTGAAGAGTCTGGAAGGGTCCCGCGAATTCCAGGCCCTCAGGAATGGAATCCGGACCGGCAACCAGTTGCAACAGGCCAATCAGCAGAAAAAATAATATCCCCGCCAGTCGGATACTGATGTTTCCAGTGCACGAAAAACCGGACAATCAAATGAACTTTTTCCCCAGACAAATTGTTGTTGTGACCATCGTCACCTTGATGATGGTTGTCAGCGCTCCAGCAGCACGCGGGCAACTCTTTTCATTGCCTTCGCAACCCTGGCCTGACAATCCGGTAACGATCAGCTTTGCGCCGGATTTCGCTGAAATTGGTCGCTATCGCAACGAGTTTTTTCAGCACCTGAACTCCCAGTTGAGTTATCCGGACTGGAAAATTGAAATGCTGCGGGCGTTTCAGACCTGGTCACGACATAGCGATGTTGCCTTTGCAGTCGTTCCTGACGGTGCGCGGGCTTTCGGCATACCCGGCCTTTCCCGGGGTGATCCCCGTTTTGGAGACATTCGACTGGGCGCCTTCCCCCAATCCAACGTGTTGGGGAATGCGGTTCCCTACCACCCCTCAGCTGGCGTTTGGGCGGGGGATGTTTTTCTCGACAGCAACCGGACGTTTGTCATTGACGATGGACAGTCCGGAATCCCTTCCATGGACGAGTACGATCTGTACTCGGTCGTGTTGCACGAAGCCGGAAATTCGCTCGGTCTGCCCGATCAGGAACTGGACCCTGAATCGGTCATGTTCTTTGCCTATCTGGGAACCCGCCAGGACCTTTCTCCGGCCGATATCGCCAATATTCAGGCGCTGTATGGTCCTCCATCGGCCGATCCCTGGGAGCTGGAATCGACCAACGGGGATTTTGCCACGGCCACTCCGGTTGACTACGGTACGGAATTTCCGGCCACACTCGTTGAAGTGAAAAACGGTCGAATCCAGGACGGAGCTGACATCGATTTCTACCGGTTCGAAGGAAATCCGTTTGCTGAAAACTGCTGGGTCAAACTGCGTGCCCGGGGACAGAGCCTGCTCTGTGGCCGGATTACGGTCTATGACGACAGCTTTCAGGAAATTGCAACCATCTCCGCAGAGAATCCACTTCAAAACAGTGTTGGCAAGGAAATCACGGGGATCAGTCCCGGTGAAGTTGTCTATGTCTCTATTGACTGGGCAAATGTGCCCGATTTTGAATTTGGTAATTACCAGCTGGCCCTCGATTTTAACGAGAACGCGGGAGACGAGTTTGACGGAAGTGATGATGATGACGATGACGACCCACCCGGGTTCTTCGAGGCCGGTGACGAGGGACTGGTCGATGTGCTGTATTCGATGGAAGGCCCGATCGATACCGAAACCAGTTCCAACAACACTTTCGCAAAGGCAGTCGAGTTGTTCACTCCGCCTGGTGCACCGGCCGGATCCCGGTTTGAGTTGGTGAGTGCCCTGACATCACCTTCGGACAGGGATGTGTTTCGCATTCAGACAGCAGCGGAGGCAACCGGCACGCTGGCGATTGAATTGACGCCCCTCGGAATGGACCCAGCGCTCATCAACATTGTACTGTTCAATCAGGCGAAACAGATGTTGCCTGTTACCCGGCGAATTCGTGTGACCGGAGATGTGGTTGTTGAAGCCAGCAACATCGAGGCAGGCGCGACCTATTATCTGCGAGTCCAAAGCCGGGCAGGCAATACACGGGCCGGCAACTACCTGCTGTTGGCAAACGTCGCTACACAGGCAACAAATCTGCAGCGGATCGACGAAGTCGCCCTTTCCGCTGGCGACCCGGACCAATTTGGAGATTTCACAACCTTCAAGACTCAACTCTTCCGCTTTGACCTTTCTATGACTTCTCCCGATGCCGCCAATCAGGCCTGCCAATTCACCATTTACAGTGATACCGGGCGAGTCGAGCTGGTAACATCCGTTCGTTCGGGAAATTCCCGGATTGCATACGTGTGGCTGCAGGCCGGAAAACACTATTTCCGGTTTACGTCCAGAACACGCAGAAACAAGCCTGTCGTTTCCTCCGTAGTCACACTGGACGGCGCCGGTATTTCTGACGACGAAGGCCCTGTTCTGCTGGACCCCTCTGGCAATCCGGTATCCGGGCCGCAACAGCCGGGTACCAATCCCACGCCGCCCCCAACATGGCAGTTTCCGCTATTCCCGGTGGGGCTGGTCATTCCACCCGAAAATCCCTGGTGATTTCCTGGTGTCGGCTGATTGCCGGAACCTGAGCCCGCGACGAAATCCGTCAGCAAAGGAATCAACGTCCTCTGGAACAAGGTTTCAAGGCTGCAAACGCGGCGACAGCGATTACCCACATCGGGCCAGCACAAACACCCACAAACGCGCCCGCATCAAACAGCCACAAACAGCCCGGCATCAATCAGCCGCGAACGCGGCGACAGCAATTAGCTGCGGGTGGAATCGGCGCAGCCGGTGGAACCCGCAGACAACACCCCCCGCGCCCCACCACCAGCCGCGAAAGCGGCGACAGCAATCCCAACATGGATCGACAGTAAAATTGGTGTGACGGAAAAATTCACCAGCCTGAATTGTCTGTGCGGAAATATTTCTGGCACATCAATCTCTCTGTCCAACTCTCTGTTCCACGCCTGGCATTCCGGCGATCCGACTTATTTGGGCATCCCATTCCGAAAATCCAGCGACGGGTCACGCCAGGGGCAGGTCACTGGGGTCGCAACAGAAGGCGTCGTGTTGAGCAATCAGTTGCTGGTGTTGCGGGGCGATCGCGGCACGGCCGAGGGTCTCCACAAAGATGCAGACCTTGAACTGCTTTGACTGGGCCGAATACTGCTGGTACCAGGCGTCAAACGCTGCTTCGTCAGCGGGGGAAAAGAAGGGAAACATTTTTGGCGGTTTGGTCATGCCGACCCGCCACGGTTTGGGTGTCAGCCGCGCGCGGAAACAGGACTGGCTTTGGCACAACGTCACGTACAGCGAGTCGCTGCCGAGTTCATTCATGATGGACACGGCGTGCGCATCGACACTGTCGAACATGCGGTTCACCACGATGACCCGGAACCCCGCGTGCGTCCGATAGACCCGCAGGGTGGTATCGCCATTTCCCGATTGCCAGTTGCGAATGCGTTCCAGCGTTTCGGCTTCCGGCGACAGAACCGGGGCTGGCGAAGGCTTGCGGAACCAGCGTGAAATCCAGCCGGGTTTGGGAGGCTTTGGCAAATCGATATCGACGAACATCATGTTCGCGGCATTCATGATCAGCGACCCGTAACTGTTTCGCGAAATGACAGCCTGGTCGCGATCGCCATCCTGGATCCGGTCGATCACCTGTTCGCAAATGACGTTGTCGATCACATACGAGTAGCGTTCGAGGTCAAATTTTTTCTGTGAACCGAGGGCAGCGAGGATGCGCTGCAGGCGATCCCGGGCATTGGCCGTCGCCTGTTCCAGACTGATTTCCGACCACCCCCGGGCGGTTACCGAACCGCGGGGATTCTGTACTCGATCCCAGAACTTTGGAAATTTCATATACCCTTCCCGCGCATGGACTGTGCAGCGAATGAATCGATCCGTTGGCGTGCCTGGATGGCTGCGGGGTGCTTTGCACCGACGACGCTGACCAGCATCGGGTAAGCTATTTCGGCCGATCCGATTTGCCGCCGTGCAAGGGCAATATCAACCTGCAAACCAAACAGGGCAGACGCTTCGGAGGTGTGCAGCCGTTTCTGTTTCATGGCGACTCCCACAAGCCGGTTCGCCCGCTCCGGATCACCGGTATCTGCCGCGATTCTGGCCAGTGCGATTGTAGCGAAAATGTAGTCGGGATGCTTTTCATGCAACTCCTCCAGTTTGGCAAGGGCCTTTTTCCTCTCACCCTGGTCATTGCGATTCAGCCAGACGATGGCAAGATTGAACGTTGCCGAAAGATCCTCCGGATCGCGTTCGAGTATTTGACGCCAGAACATTTCGGCCCGGTCGTCATCGCCGTGGACTTGTGCCTCATAACCGGCCCGTGCGAGTTCGATTTTCCAGGGCTCGGTTTCCCGGATGAAATCACCGGAGATCTCGGGAGCGAACAGCTGAATGGGGATCCATTTGCCCCGGCTGAAAAACCGGTGGGGACCTTCGTCAAGAATCTCTTTACCATGCAAAAACATCAGAGCGTCGTTGCGCAGGGAGTCCGGACCGCGCTGTCCGAGAGCGAACGTTTTCAGCGCATCGAACATCGGCTGCGACGCGACGGATTTTGCAAGCATCAGGGCCAGTTCCCTGGCGATGGGGTCTCCGCGGTCCAGCAGGGCAGGAATCATGGACTGGATGATTCTGCCTTCCGGAAAATCTTCGTTGTCAATGGATTTGTATTTCGCGCTTTTTCCATTCAGCCGGTTCAGGAGCGGGAGCGGGATCCATTTTTCAACCGGATCAGCCCATGCGGCGTGACCTGTACCCGCCCTGATGTCGTCCAGATTGGCCTTTGCCTCGCGATGGGACGGCAGGATTTTCAGGCAGCGTTTCCACAGACTGTCAGCTTTTCGTTCCTCGCCCATTCGCCACGCGGCGACGGCGCAATGATGCAGCCCAATGGCTCTTGAGTCGTCGTCCAGACCGGGAATCTGCTCCAGCACCGCACCCAACAGGGCGACGTCACGGTCGCGTCCGAGATAACTCATCGCTTCGATCGCCGCCACTGTCGCATCCTGCTCCGCGGGGGGACTGGCAACGATACGGTCGGCAATTGCGTTGGCGACGGCTTCGTTTCCACCCAGCATCTCCAGCTTGGCGAGGTTCGCTTCGGCAAAGCGATTGTGGGGATTCAGACGACATGTTTCCCGGGCGACGGTCATCGCGTTTTCCAGGTCACCGGTCTGAAAATAGCACGTTGCAAGGTTGTTGCGTGCGGACAGAAAGCGGGGTTCCGTTTTCAGAACAGCGAGGCACAACTGGATAGCCGCATCGAAATTTCCGGCGCGCAACTGTTCCAGTGACTCTTCATGGCGGGCAAACAGTTCGAGCCCTCCATTTTCAAAGGTCAAATCGGTGAAACCGGAACTGTGTGCACGGACCAGTCGGCTCTTGCACTCGGGCTCACAGATTTCGATGGCGGTCCGGGCTTTGGCAGCGTTTTCGTGATCCGGCCAGCGCTTGAGGAATTTTCTGTATTCCCGAACCGCGACACAGACCCGACTGCAATACAGTGACGACTGGGCATACATCATCGTGGCATCGGGATCGTGGGGTGTCAGTTTTTGCAACTGTTTGGCGGCCTGGCCGGCTTGTTCCCAGTCTTTCGCAGTTTGATGGAGATAGACTTTTGCTTCGATGATTGCCGGAATCTGAGGATTTTGTTTGACCAGCCTGTTGATTTCCAGTTCCGCCTGTTCAATATTTCTGTCTTCGATCTGCCCATAAACAAATTGCAGCTTCCCCGATACTTTGGCTGATGGTTGCGCGACGCGACGGAATGACGGCTTGTGGTTTTGTCTTTGACGCAAAAGACCTGCCCTTCTCTTTTTTTCCGCCCGTCGGTCGTTTTTGTCACGCGCCATTTCAAACTCCGTTAACCGGACTCATTCGTCAACCATAAGGAACAGCGATCTGTCTGCGCAATTCGACCCCAGACGCCCGCGCCGCTTTTCAATTCCGGATTCTAGCCTTCAATTTGGTGACCAACCAATAGCGTATTTCCTGCAGGAGACTGACTGGGCCACTCGAACCCCCTTTTGGCAGAGCTCTCGCGGGCTGCAGGTGACCGCCCTATTGTTTTTCTCACGCGGAAAACTGCAGAATTTCCGGGAACAGGTCACCCACTGATGAGAATAATGTCCGATGCAATACAGACATGGCGATGTGATGTTCGAGACGGCGGACGAATTACCAGACCGAAAACGGAAACTGCCGCATTGGATTCTGGCCCATGGAGAGATTACGGGACATTGTCACCGGATTCAGGAACACGAGAGCGCCGGTCTGTACGAGGCTCCGGATATGCGGGTGCCATATCGGTTATGTAAACCTGCAGGGGCTGAATCTTCACCAACTGTTTGGTGATGGAATGCTGGACCGGAATCCCTCAAGCCGGCCAGCGGTTGATCTTCAGTATTCCGGGCCGCAGGAGATTGCTGGTGCGTCAGGTTTGATTGCCGAAGCGGGAAGAGTCGGGGCAGGAAGATTTCCGTGACAGGAATATCTCAGGCCTGGGACTCCGGGCATTGAAAATCTTTCTGCCACATCAAACTCTCTGTCAAAAAAATTCGGGCGTGGATTCATTGAGGCGGCGCGATGCCCCAGCGTTCGTACCAGCCTTGGGGAGCGGTGTCTTTGCCCAGCCACGGGTCAGAATCGGCGATCGATCCGTCGGGCAACTCATATTTCGTTTTGCCGTCGATCTCAACAGGAATCGGTACCCCCTTCCGCCGCGATTCGTCAAGTGCATCGGCAACGGCGGATTGAAAAATTGACAACGCCTTGTCATGAGTCAGCACGGTTTCTGATCCGGAACTGGCAGTTTGGTTTTTCTCAATCATCGCCTGCGTCCATCATCAGATTTTGAAAAAGTTCAAACAAACTCGCTTCGATCACAATTTCGACTGTCCTGTCAGATCGGGCGACGCCCTGCAATCCGTCAGGTCCATTATAGAACAGGGACCATCGATTGGCCAAAGGCCGATAGAGTTGCCAGAAATTTGCAAGACTGCGTGAAAATCTCCGGCGGACATCGACATCGGGGACGTGATGCCCACCTTTACGGACCCGTTCGGCTACGCGCTCGATGCTCCGGGCGGCAGAACTGACGAAGACAAAGTTCAGATCGATGGCAAAGCCCTTGTTTTTCGCAAGCTGGACAGTTTTGGCGAATGATCGTCCAGACAGAGTCGACTCGACAATGAAACTGGTTCCACCGTCAATATGCTCGGCAACCTGAACCATAAACAGTCTTCCCGCTTCGAATGCAACTGACTCTGGCCTGTCCGGGGCAATTTCTGCCGCGATCTTGTCAGCACCGAGGTAGCTGAATCCGAATTCATTAATAAGGCGGTAGACAAACGTGGTCTTTCCCGCCCCATTCGGGCCACCGACTACGATCATTTGAGGACGGTCTTTCATGGGCTGGTCGCCACCTGTTTTTCACCTGAAGATTCATCATGATTGTATCGCAATCAGACGTGCTGCTGGAGTTGTGACCGATCGGATGGCTGGATAGGCTTGGGGGTGGTCCCAAAGCTGTTCGTACCAGCAGGCAGGTGAAACAAAAAATTGTCCGGGAACACAGACTGTGCCCATGATTCAGAACGATGCGGTTGTGTTTGGGATGTTGATGGTGATCCTGGCCGGGGTGTTCTGGACGGCCAGCCTGAAGTCGCGGGGGTGGAAGGTGTTCTACACTTTTGTGCCTTCGATTCTGTTGTGCTATTTTTTGCCTTCGCTGTTGACCACGTTCGGAATTGTCGATCACGAGTTCATCAGTCCCCCCGAAGGTCACGATGGGCCGAAGTCGCAGATTTATTTCGTGGCGACGCGGTACCTGCTGCCGGCAGCGCTGATCCTGTTGACCCTCAGTGTCGATCTGCGTGAAATTTTCCGGTTGGGCCCCAAAGCGGTGATCATGTTTCTGGCCGGAACGGTGGGCGTGGTCATCGGAGGGCCGCTGGCGATTTTGATCACCCGCCTGTTCGCCCCGGATCTCGTGGGCGGCGAAGGCCCGGATGCAGTATGGCGCGGGATGGCGACCGTTGCCGGCAGCTGGATCGGCGGCGGAGCGAACCAGTTGGCCATGAAGGAGTTGTACGATCCGTCCCCAGGGCTGTTCACGGTCATGGCGACCGTGGATGTGCTGGTCGCCGAGTTCTGGATGATGTTTCTGCTGATTGGAGCGGGGCGGTGCGCAGCCATCGACCGTTTCTTTCGCGCGGACAGTTCCAGCATCGAACGGCTGAAAGTGAAGATGGAAAATTTTTCGCTCAGCCAGGCGCGGATTCCGTCGACGGCCGACCTGATGTTGCTGGGCGGGGTTGCCTTTGGGCTGACCAGTCTTTCGCACTGGCTGGGGCATGAGCTGGGGCCGTGGATTGGCGAGAACTGGCCCGCCCTGAAGAAATACAGTTTGCATGAAGAGTTTTTCTGGCTGATCGTGCTCGCGACGGCGTTTGGCGTGCTGCTGTCATTCACACCGGTTCGAAAACTGGAGGGCGCCGGTGCCTCGAAAATTGGCACCGTCTTCATCTTCGTTCTTGTGGGTGTGATCGGACTGAAACTGGATCTGATGGAAATTTTCCGGAACTATGGACTGTTTCTGGTTGGGCTGATCTGGATGCTGATTCACATTCTGATTCTGTTTGTGGTCGGCTATCTGATCCGGGCTCCGTTCTTTTTCCTGGCGATCGGGAGCAAAGCCAACATTGGCGGCGCGGCGAGTGCCCCGGTTCTGGCGGCCGCCTTTCACCCCTCCCTGGCACCCGTCGGCGTGTTGCTGGCAGTGCTCGGCTACGTGCTGGGCACTTACGGGGCGTGGCTGTGTGCATTGATGATGGAATATGTCTCGCGGTAAACTGGAACGGCTTCAGGCACGCCCGCCTTTACAGCCTGACATTTTTTTAAACGGAAACCGAGGCAGCCTGAAAACCTGAAATGGCCGCGGTACCCTGTCTGGATTCGAACATGAAAAAAAACATTCGCCATTCGGCCGACGGCGAGAGCACCGCCTCTCCCTCCCGGTTGATTGCCGGGAAAATCAGCGAGCTGGGCGACTGGCGTGGCAAAATGCTGGAACGCGTTCGGGCCCTGATCAAACAGGCCGACCCGGATGTTGTCGAGGAGTGGAAATGGCGGGGTGTCCCGGTGTGGGAACACGACGGAATCATCTGTACCGGTGAAACCTACAGGAGTGTGGTGAAACTGACCTTTGCCAAAGGCGCCTCGCTGGAGGACCCGGCGGGTTTGTTCAACTCAAGTCTTGAGGGCAACACGCGACGTGCAATCGACATTCGCGAGGGGCAGAAGATTGATACGCGGGCCCTGAAGGCGCTCGTTCGCGCCGCCGTGGCTCTGAACACTTCAAAAAAACCGGTGAAGGGCGCGCGGACATCCCCGGACAGGACATCCCCGGACAGGACATCCCCGGACAGGAAAACATCGGACAGGAAAACATCGGACAGGAAAACATCGGACAGGAAAACATCGGACAGGAAAACATCGGACAGGAAAACATCGGACAGGAAAACGGCGGACAGGAAGGCGGCGGACAGGAAGGCGGCATCAAAGAAAGGAGCGTCGAAACCGGTTCTGCTTTCGGGCGGCAACCCGCAGATTGCCAAAGCCGATGGGGATGCTCCGGTCCAGCAGTACATCGCAGCGATGCCAGGCTGGAAAAAGGACGTCGGTCGGCAACTGGACCTGATTATCACGCGCACCGTTCCCGACGTACAAAAAGCCGTCCGCTGGAACACGCCATTCTATGGCGTCGAGGGCAAAGGCTGGTTTCTTGGTTTCCACTGCATGACAAAGTACATCAAGGTCGCGTTCCCGAAGGGCGCTTCGTTGCGTCCGCCGCCACCGGTCGAGTCGAAACAACAGGACGTGCGCTATTTTCACATTCACGAAAACGACCCGATCGACGAAAAACGGGTGGCAGGCTGGATCCGGCAGGCGTCCCGGCTGCCTGGAGAGCAACTGTTCTGATCGGTACCGTCTGAACAGGGAGGCAACCCGGGCGGCGTTTTGTTGACTCTGCCAGGCCATCGAATTGCAAAGGCAACCGATTCGACTTGGGCTCAGGCGCGGATCCAGCAGCGATTCGTGCCCCGGATGCCCGTGATGTGGCGATCAAACCCGGATGGCCACGCCAGGTTGTAACTTCCAGCGCGGGATAAATGCCTGTCGGAAGGGAAGGTCGGGGCTGGGGTGCATTGATTGACGCAGGAAATGGTGGGCCCCATAATGCCTGCTTCAATTCTCTGAAAATAGTACGCGAATCTGGTTGGGCTCCATGGCAGCAACAGTTCCGACAAAACCTGTTTCAGGTACCAGGCGTCCCGAGGCACTCAATACTGACTCCCTCGGCGCCACGCATCGGCGGGACGCCTGGTGGGTTGGGCCTTTGTTGACCGGAATTGTTCTGGCGGGTTTTGGAATTTACGGAACGGGGCGGGCGATTTACAACGCCGAGTACGATTTCGGGCATGGAGCCCGGTCGGCTTCGGTTGCAGCCGAATCGCATGCCTATTTGCTGTCACCGTTCTATTCGCCGCTGATCATTTTGCCCTGGTTGCCGGCGTGGATTTCGCCGGCCTTTCTGATTCTCTGGGCACCGGGTGGTTTTCGGGTCAGCTGTTACTATTATCGCAAAGCCTACTACCGTGCGTTTTTTCTCGACCCGCCAGGCTGTGCAGTCGGAGAAGGCCGCAGGAAATATGCTGGTGAAACGCGCCTGTTTCTCTTTCAGAACCTGCACCGGTATTTTTTGTACGTCGCGATTGTTTTTCTCGTGATCCTCGCGATTGATGTGGTGCATGCCGCGATCTGGCCTGCGGCGGGGGCGGGGGGCGGGTGGACGGTCGGATGCAGCGTGGGAACGCTGGTGCTGTTGTCGCTGTACACTTTTTCCTGCCATTCCTTCCGGCACCTGGTGGGTGGCAACGTCGACTGTTTTTCCTGCGTCAGTTTTGGGGCACAGCGTTACCAGGCCTGGAAAGGCGTCTCTTTCCTCAACCAGCGGCACATGCTGTTTGCATGGATCAGCCTGTTCGGTGTGGGGCTGACGGATCTGTATGTCTGGATGGTTGCGTCGGGACGCATTACCGACATCCGTCTGTTTTGATTTTCAGGGTTTGAAAACCGCAAATTTTTATTGAAACCGGTCGCTCATTCATGGCCAGCAAATATCAGACTTTTGATTACGACGTCGTGGTGGTGGGGGCTGGCGGAGCCGGGCTGCGGGCGGCAATCGAGGCTTCGGCAGGCGGAGCCCGGACAGCGATCGTCTGCAAGTCGCTGCTGGGAAAAGCCCACACCGTGATGGCGGAAGGTGGCGTAGCGGCCGCGCTGGCCAATCTCGATGAGCGCGACGGATGGGAAACCCATTTTCGCGACACGATGAAAGGCGGAAAGTACCTGAACCAGTGGCGGATGGCTCAACTGCACGCCCAGGAAGCTCCCCGCCGCGTTCGCGAACTGGAAGAATGGGGCGCCGTGTTTGACCGCACCAAAGACGGCCGGATTCTTCAGCGGAATTTCGGCGGGCATACCTATCCCCGTCTGGCCCACGTCGGCGACCGGACGGGCCTGGAACTGATTCGCACGCTGCAGGATCGCGGAGTGCACCAGGGAATCGACGTCTACATGGAATACACCATCCGGAAAATCCTCAAGGATGGCGATCGCGCGGTGGGCTGTTTTGGTTACATGCGCGAGAGTGGCCGGTTCGTGGTCTTTCGTTCCAAAGCGACGATTCTGGCGACGGGCGGCATCGGCAAGTGCTGGGACGTCACGTCGAATTCCTGGGAATACACCGCCGACGGACATGCGATGGCATTGTGGGCCGGCGCGGATCTGATCGACATGGAGTTTGTCCAGTTTCATCCGACCGGTATGGTCTGGCCACCGAGTGTGCGCGGGACCCTGATCACCGAAGGCGTGCGCGGCGAAGGCGGTGTGCTGAAAAACAGCCGGGGCGAGCGGTTCATGTTCGACAATATTCCGGACATGTTCAAAGGCGAATACGCCGAAACGGAAGAGGAAGCCAATCGCTGGGTCGAAGCC
>JBGSVU010000869.1:0-3779 GCA_041752775.1 Pirellulaceae bacterium
AAACGCTACTGGCGGATTCCGGTAATGGACGGCGAGTTCCTGTGCGCCGACGAGGGGGGAATTGGTAAAGGCGTTGCTGGCGGAAATTTTCTGATTCAGTCGGTCGACCAGCGCTCCGGACTGGATGCGGCGGCGCGGGCGGTTGAAGCCATTCGCGAGGTGCCGGGCGTGATCACACCGTTTCCCGGTGGCGTTGTCCGCAGCGGCAGCAAGGTCGGCTCCCGATATGCGGCCCTTCGGGCCAGCACAGCCGACGCCTGGTGCCCTGGATTGCGTGCGAGGACAGATTCCTCGGTGGCCGAGGGAGCCAACTGTGTTTACGAAATTGTGATCGATGGCGTCGACCAGCAGGCGGTCAGCAGAGCCATGGTGACCGGAATTCGGGCATCCTGCGGAGAGGGAATCGTGGCCATCGCGGCGGGAAACTATGGCGGAAAACTGGGGAAATTCCATTTCGGACTGCACGATATCCTGCAGAACATTCCGGAAGGGACGGAAACCTGCCGCTGACGGAAAATCGTCAGGAACATGTGGCAACGGTTCGACGGTTCGGCAGGCGCGGATGGCGTGCCGGGTAGCAGTTTGGCGTCCGCCGGTTCAGGCCCATTCCAGGCCGGTCGTCTCGCGGACCCGCTCTTCAAAATTCCCCAGCAACCCCCCAACCACGTCCCATTTCAGACTCCGGCGGACCTCGATATCCCCCTGTTCGTTGACCCGCACGATCGAATCGTCACAGATTCCGGCAGCAGAAAAATCGCTGTCGTGCAACTCACCGTCATTCAGAATCTGCGACAGCGTTTCGCCTGTCATCTCAATAAACTTCATCTTCCGGTCCGTGATATATGGATTGTCAGGCGGGGAAATTGGAAAGAAGGATCTGTCCAGCCGCCATTCTACTCTGCCGGTTTGCGGGCCGCGACCTCGACGACGCCATCTTCTGAAGCGGACTGTTCCCTTTTTTCAACAACCGTTTCGGCTTCGCTCTCCAGACGCAGGTCGTTTTTTTCCTCCGCCAGTATTCGCAACAACCGGGTCAACTGGGCAATTTGTTCCTGTTGGCGTCGCATCTGGTCAGCAATCCAGCCCAGCAGATCCGATTCGCGAACCTCCAATTCTCTCCGGATGGACTCCAGAGTTGCGTGGCCGGCCATCAGACGATCGACGACCGAATCGCGGAACTTTTCCGTGTAACGACTGTTTTTGACCGAGCGGCGTACCAGTGACAGATCGCCCACAATAAAATTCCCGTCGGCCTCAAAGCCGCCGTCTGCGGAACCTTCGTCCGAACCCTCGCCTTCCCGCTGGGCTCTCAGGACAATCCGTTTTGAGTAACAGTCCAGACAAACCCACCGTCCCAGCCCAACGCGGGGCAGGATCTGGAATGTAACTGCATGCGCCCACCACAACAGTCCGGTCGCCGTATGAGCATGCCGGGTCGTCTGGCCACATTTGGCACAATAACCTTTTCGGGAGTAGGGGCGTCCGAGTAACATGATTCCATCGCACCTCTGAAATGGGGCCGGTCCGATTATAAACAACCCGTCATCGCATCCCAGTCACCTGTTTCAATATTGGGCCTGGTTTTCAGATCCTGGGCCCGGTTTGGTCCAGGTCTCCCCTGCGTTGTCCCCCCTTCGGTGTTTCCATTCGTTCGTCTCCCCTGTCGCCGTATTACTTTGACGCCACTGCCGTACATGCCCGATCCCAACAATTTGAACGCGGACCATCCCGCAGACGACGAATCGGGGCAGGAGCTCTGGACGGAATTCGAAGTTACCCCCGAGACGGATAAAATGCGAATCGACGTGTTGCTGGTTTCCCGGCTGGCCACTGTCAGCCGCTCGCGAATCAACACGGCCATTCGACGCGGTCTGGTCTGGTCGGCCGACCGGCAACTGAAACCGTCCGACCGGCTGGTTGCCGGTTCCGTCGTCCGGTTCCGGATTCCAGAGCCGCCCCCCTCGGGCCTGGTACCGGAAAACGTCCCGCTGGATATTCTGCACGAAGACGACTGGATCGCCGTAATCAACAAACCTGCCGGAATGGTCGTGCATCCGGCACGGGGACATTGGGCGGGTACTCTGACTGCAGCACTGGCGTTTCATTTTTCGCAACTCAGCGGCGCCGGCGGTCCACTCCGGCCTGGCATCGTGCACCGGCTGGACCGCGACACGAGCGGAGTGATTCTGGCCGCAAAAACTGACCAGGCCCACGCTCATCTGACCGACCAGTTCCAGAACCGTGTTGTCGAAAAGGAATATTTTGCGATTGTCACTCCACCGCCTGGCCGGGATCGCGACCAGATCGATCGCCCGATCGGAGTGCATCCCTACCAGCGCGAAAAAATGATGATCCGCGACGATCATTCCTCCAGCCGTGAGGCGCAGACTTTTTATGAGGTCCGGGAACGCATGGGCCGGTTCGCGATGGTGGCGGCTTTTCCCAAAACCGGACGTACCCATCAAATCCGGGTGCACCTCGCATCGATTGGCTGCCCCTGCATTGCCGACCGGCTGTACAGCGGGCGCGGCTGGATTGTGCAGTCGGAAGTCACCGGACGCATAGAGGACACCGCGCGTTTGCTGGAGCGACAGGCTTTGCACGCGCGACGCATCCGGTTTCGCCACCCGCGCGATGGAGCCTGGGTCGAATTCGAAGCGCCGCTTCCGGAAGACCTGTCTGGCGTGGTAGCGCTGCTGCAACAACACCATGGGCAGCGTTAAGAGCCTGTCCCAAGAGGGGTCTGACCCTCTCTGCCTTTCCATGGGCCTGAGCCCTTTGGGGACAGGCTCGAAATATTTTTTGCTGGAATCCATGAGGCGTCCGCAGGATTTTCCAGACGGCGTGCGAGGCGATGACCGTTGGCAATTTACGGCCGCGTTGCAGAAGGTACGATTGAGGGCAATCCGGTCCTGGACTGCCCACAGTTTCAAGGGGCAACAGGTGCTGCCGAAGCCTTTTCGAGTGTGTCAACGATCAACGCGGCAAAGTCCTTTTGCCAAAGCTCCGAGATGTGTTTCCATCCGGGCGCCGAGTTGACTTCCAGTACCCACGGCCGACCGTCGCGATCATAAGCCAGGTCAATGCCAGCCACGATCGCTCCCACTGCCGCCATGCATTTCCCGGCAATCGCGATTTCCGTTGCCGTCAGGATATGCTTTTGCGTCCGGGCACCGCGTACGGCATTGACCCGCCAGTCTGCGGGATTCGCCCGCTGCATTCCGGTCATGACGTTGCCGGCCACAAAAATCCGCACGTCCCGGTTGTCGTGTTCGACAAACTGCTGCAGGTAAATCGTCTGCTGTGTTCCGGCCAAAATGGAAAAGGCCCGCGCGGCCAGGTCCTCGTTGTCCAGCAAAACCAGACCCCGGCCTTCACTGCCAAAAACGGGTTTCAATACGGCGCGACCTCCCAATTGCACGAATCGCCGCATCGCGTCATCCGCATCCTGGCAAATCACTGTCCAGGGAACGGCCACACCCGCCCGTTGCAACAGGCAAAGCGTCAGGTATTTGTCGACACAGGCCTCCACCGTCCGCGCCGGATTGACGACAGACACACCGTAGCGCTGCAGCTCGGCCAGCGCATCCATGCGGAACACAATTTGTTCCAGCGATCCTCCCGGAATCGTGCGGACCAACAGCGCGTCGAGTTGCTCCAGCCGCCCGGCACCGGACCAGAATCCGCAAGTGAGTTTTTCGCCAACGGTTTCCGCCGATGCCGGTCCGTTCAGATCAACTCCAGTCCCTGCGCCCATGTTCGCCAGCGAAACCAGCCGC
>JBGSVU010000870.1:0-7911 GCA_041752775.1 Pirellulaceae bacterium
TGAGCTCGCGTCCCCAGACCGACATCAACCTGCCGTTTATCACGGCCGATGCATCCGGTCCCAAGCATCTGCAGCTGAATATCACACGGGCGAAGTTCGAAGAACTGATTGACCCGCTGATCGAACGGTGCCGCATTCCGCTGGAAAAAGCCCTCAAGGACGCGAAGATGTCGCCGTCGGAAATCGACGAAGTG
This sequence comes from Pirellulaceae bacterium, assembly GCA_041752775.1. Lineage (GTDB taxonomy): Bacteria > Planctomycetota > Planctomycetia > Pirellulales > Pirellulaceae > BJ22. The sequence goes on from JBGSVU010000870.1 coordinate 195, forward strand.
ATCCTGGTCGGAGGTTCGACCCGCGTGCCCAAAGTCCAGGAGATGGTCAAGAAATTTTTCGGCAAGGAACCCCACCGGGGTGTGAATCCCGACGAAGTCGTCGCCGTGGGCGCCGCCATCCAGGGTTCGGTCCTCGCCGGAGACCGCAAGGACGTGTTGCTGCTGGACGTGACGCCGCTGACTCTCGGTATCGAAACCGAACACGGCATCATGACCGCACTGGTTGAACGCAACACCACGATTCCGACTGAAAAGAAACAGGTCTTTAGCACGGCTGCCGACAACCAGACCGCCGTGACGATTCAGGTTTTTCAGGGCGAACGGAAAATGGCCAACGACAACCGCCTGCTCGGAAAATTTGACTTGACCGGCATCGCTCCCGCTCCCCGCGGTGTGCCGCAAATCGAAGTCCGCTTCGATATCGACCAGAACGGTATCCTCAACGTCTCGGCCAAGGACCTTGGCACGGGCAAGGAAGCCAAGGTCGAAATCAACGAGTCGTCCGGACTGACGGAAGAGCAGATCAAGTCGATGCAGGCCGATGCCCAGTCGCATGCCGAAGAGGACCGTCGCAAATTCGAGCTGGCCAGTGCCCGCAATGAAGCCGACAACATGATTTACCAGATCGAAAAAACGGTCCGGGAAAACGCCGACAAGCTGCAGGAATCCGACAAGGCCCCACTGAATGCCGCGATCGCCAAAGTCCGCGAACAGATTCAGGGCGACGATGTCGCGGCGATCAAGTCGGCCACCAAGGAACTGGAGCAGGTTTCGCATGCCCTGAGCAAGGTCATGTATGAAAAGACCGCTGCTGGTGGTGGCGAACCCGATGGCGAGCCGGCAGGGACCACGGCCGGCAGCGATGCCGACGACGCGATCGACGCCGAATTCGAAGTCAAAAAAGACTGATCCGGCCCGACCCGATTTTCCACAACCCGCGACGCCGCGCACGATCAAAAGTGTGCGGCGTTTCTGGTTTACCGCTCCTGTCGCTGCTGCAGGGCGATGAATTCCCTCGGTTCGGGTCCGATATATTCGGCGCCGGGGCGAATCAGGCGGTTGTTGGCACGCTGTTCAAAAACATGGGCCGCCCAGCCCGCTGTTCGGGCCAGAACAAAAATCGGCGTGAACATCGGCGTCGGAATCCCCAGCAGGTGATAGACCGAAGCGCTGTAGAAATCCAGATTGGGAAAGAGGTGTTTTTCCCGCCACATGACTTCTTCGATCCGTTCCGAGACCCGATACAGCCGGTCGTCGCCGCATTCGTCCGAGAGTTTTTTCGACCAGACCTTGATCACATCGTTTCTCGGATCCGAGACCGAATAGACGCGGTGACCAAAGCCCATGATCAGGGCCTTGTCCTGCAGCATCTGCTGCAGACCGCTTTCCGCCTGTTCGGGCGTCTGGAACCGCTCGATCAATTCCATCGCCGCTTCGTTGGCGCCGCCGTGCAGATTGCCCCGCAGTGTTCCAATGCCACAGGTAATCGCCGAATAGATGTCGCTCAGCGTGGCGGTACAGACCCGGGCCGCAAAGGTCGACGCGTTGAATTCGTGTTCGGCGTACAGGGTCAGCGAAGCATCCATCGCCCGTTCGTGCAGTGGTGAGGGACTCTGACCCAGCAGCTGCTCAAGAAAGTAGCCCGCGACAGACTCTTCGCCCGACGCAAAGTCGATTTTCGTGCCATCCTGTGCAAACCGGTACCAGTAGGCGAGGATCGACGGAAAACAGCCCAGCATCCTGATCGTGGCCTGCATCTGGCTGGCCGGATCGACTTCCGGTTCCAGGCATCCCAGCATCGAACAACCGGTTCGCAACACATCCATCGGGTGTGCGTCGGCGGGTATCGAGCGCAGCAGGTCCAGGACGGCATCGGGGGGAAGGCGCGCGGCAACCAGTTTTTTTCTGAATGACTCCAGTTCGGTGGCGGTGGGCAAATCGCCGTTGAGCAGCAGCCAGGCGACTTCTTCGAAACAGGCCCGCTCTGCCAGGTCGTGAATCTCATAGCCCCGGTACGTCAACCCGCAACCTTCCTTGCCTACCGTTGCGATGGCCGTCTGGCCTGCGACTACGCCCGCCAGTCCGCCGGTTTTTTTGGGTGGCGAATTCCCGGTTGCTGATGAACCCGCTGTCATGTCCCGCTCCTTTCACCCAGGCGGTCGAGTGCCTGTTCAAATTCGTGGTAATGGATAATTTCGTACAGCCGTTCCCGGGTCTGCATCCGGTCCAGCAGATCTTGCTGGGTGCCCGCGCTGCGGACCGTATTGTAAACCAGTTCAGCCGCCTGGTTCATGGCCCGAAACGCGGTCAGGGGATAAAGTACCATGCCCACACCGGTGGCTCCAAGTTCCCCAATATTCATCAGGGGCGTTTTCCCGAATTCGGTCATGTTCGCGAGTACCGGGACACGGAGCGAATGGACGAATTCGCGATACTGGGCGGGGTCAGTCACGGCTTCGGCAAAAATCCCGTCGGCACCGGCTGCCACGTACTGTTGAGCACGGTCGAGGGCTGCCGCCAGACCCTCCGACGCCAGTGCATCAGTTCGGGCCATCACAAAAAAATCGGGGTCCGTCCGGGCATCGACGGCAACGGCGATGCGGTCGCACATTTCCGCCGCGTCAACCAGAGCCTTGCCGGGCCGGTGTCCGCACCGTTTGGCGGCCTGCTGGTCTTCCAGATGAATCGCCGCCGCACCAGCCGCCTGAAAACTGCGGACGGTGCGGGCGATATTGAACGCGTGTCCCCAGCCCGTATCCGCATCCACCAGCAACGGGACCCGGGTGACGGAAGTGATACGCCGAATATCGATCTCGACATCGGCCATGCCTGTCATTCCCAGATCGGGCAACCCGTACGACGCGTTGGCGACGCCTGCACCCGACAGATAAATCGCCCTGAATCCGGCCTGTTCTGCCATCAGGGCCGTCAGCGCATTGATGGTTCCTGCGATTTGCAGCGGCCGTTCTGTTTCCAGCGCCTGTCGAAAACGCCGGCCTGGCGACTCGCTGACGGTCATTGCAGGCGGGCTGTTCTCGGAGGAAGTGGGCATGATTGTTGCTGCTGGTTGAGTCAAAAGGACGCGACGGGGAAAACCACCCGGCGGGTCGTGATTCCGGCGAAAATCGCCTTGCACCGAGGCGTTTTGAGTTCGTTCGTGGCGGTCGTTCTGCGCGACAGCCGATTTCACGGGAAAACGGCTGTTGACGATTAACAAAAGTCATTATTCTGGTAATCTTATCAAAACCCCCCGCTGCCTGCACCGGCCGGGCACCGCCACTGGATTCCTGCCGGTTAGTTGTTCCGCTGATTATCGCGATTCAGTTTTCCCCGACAACCAGAGACCAGCCATGTCAATTGCCAACGCACCGCGCACCCAGCAAATTGCCAAAGCCATTTTTACGGACGGCGTTTTGCGGAATGCCGCCCCTGCCGTGTTGTACGAAGAAGCGATCCGTTTTGACGATGCCATGATTACGGACTCGGGAGCGGTGGCCGTCAATTCGGGAGAGAAAACCGGTCGCAGCCCCAAAGACAAACGCGTTGTGGATCAACCTTCCGTTCACGCCGATGTCTGGTGGGGTGACGTCAATATTGCCCTCTCCGAAAAATCCTTCGTCGCGCTGCGCCAGCAGGCCACCGATTTTCTGGACGAAACGGAACACCTCTACGTAGTCGATGCCTATGCGGGCTGGGACGAAAAACACCGGTTGAAAGTCCGGATCATCTGTTCCCGCGCCTACCACGCCCTGTTCATGCACAACATGCTGATTCGTCCCACGGCGGCGGAGCTGGAGAGTTTTGGCAAACCCGATTTTGTGATCTACAACGCGGGCCAGGCACCGGCGGACCAGTCCATCGAAGGCGTCACATCGGGGACCAGTATCTCCATCAATTTCGATTCCGGTGAAATGGTTATCCTCGGAACCGAATACGCCGGCGAAATGAAAAAGGGTGTTTTCACCATCATGCATTACCTGATGCCGAAAAAAGGCGTCTTTTCGATGCACTGTTCGGCCAACCAGGGAAGCAGCGGAGACACCTCACTGTTTTTCGGATTGAGCGGCACCGGAAAAACAACGCTCAGCGCCGATCCTCTCCGCAGCCTGATCGGCGACGACGAACATTGCTGGACCGACCAGGGTGTCTTCAATATCGAAGGCGGCTGTTACGCCAAATGCATCAACCTGTCCGCCGAAGGCGAACCGGAGATTTACAACGCCATTCGCTTTGGCAGCGTTCTCGAAAATACAGTTCAGGATCCCACGACCCGCGCGGTGGACTACGGCAATGATTCGCTGACCCAGAACACACGCTGCTCGTACCCGATTGAATTCATCGACAACGCAAAAATTCCCTGTCTCGGTGGGCATCCCAAGAATATCATTCTGTTGACCTGCGACGCCTTCGGTGTCCTGCCCCCGGTCAGCCGGTTGTCGCCAGCCCAGGCGATGTATCATTTCATCAGCGGATACACGGCGAAAGTTGCCGGTACCGAAGTCGGCGTGACCGAACCGCAAACCACCTTTTCTGCCTGTTTTGGGGCCGCTTTTCTGGTTTGGCATCCGACCCGTTACGCCGAAATGCTGGCCGACAGAATGCGGACTTATGGCAGTCATGCGTGGCTGGTCAATACCGGATGGAGCGGCGGCCCTGCCGGCGTTGGGGCCCGCATGAAACTGTCGTACACCCGTGCCGTGATCGATGCGATTCACGACGGTTCCCTCGCCGCGGCGGCCTATCAAACCGATCCGGTCTTTGGACTGTCGATTCCCACTTCGTGTCCGAACGTTCCTTCGGAACTGTTGTATCCGAAGAACACCTGGGCCGATCCGGAAAAGTATGACGGGATGGCCTGCAAACTGGCTGGAGAGTTCCAGCGCAACTTTGAAAAGTATGCTTCCGTGGCCAGCGAAGAAATCAGGGCGGCCGGTCCGCTCATCTGAAATTTCCCCGAAACGAAAACATGGGGTGCCCGGCCCATGAATTTCTTCCACCTCACCAGCATGGGTTGCCCACCCGTTGTCTAATGTGCCCCAGTCGATCGACATGCCAGGTTGTGCGACCGAACCCACAATTCCATCCCGGCGTGGCGGGTTGAATCCGGTTCTGAACTGGGCCATCTGTTTTGCAGTTCTTCTGCCCGCTACCTGGTTTTGTGCGTTGCGGGAATGTGGTGGCGACTGGAATGCTGTTCCGGGGGCGCAACGCGACGACGTTTTTTACGACAATATCGCCTGGCAACTTTCCCGTGGCCAACGGTTCTCGCTCGATTTCCAGAACGAGTCCTGGTTGCAGGTTTATCGGGACGCAACTGACGGCATCGATCGCCAGTGGATTTTTCAGACGCGGGTCGCTGGCGTAACCACGTCCCGGGCTCCGGTTTATCCGGTGTTGCTGTCCCTCGTTTACAGAACTGTGGGACGGCGCTGGGAACTGGTGCGCATTGGCCAGGTGATTTTTTTGCCCGCCGGTTTGGCGCTGTTTTTGGTCTGGGTCGGTCGGCGGGCGGGAAGCATTTGGATTTCCTTTGTGGGCGCCGTGACCATGGCGGCCGATTTTGGGATTCTTGGGACGGCCGGGCAATTGATGAGCGAAAGCCCCGGTGTGTTACTGGTGGCCCTGTCACTGTTTGTTCTGGACCGGGCGTGGCAGCGGCAAACTGCAGCGGCCTGGTGCCTGGCGGGACTGGTTTTCGGCGTCGCGATTCTCCTCCGCAGCACACTGGTGGGGTGGCTGGTTCTGGCAGGCGGGCTGTTTTTTGTCGCCGTGTGTCTGCGATTGCTGATGCAGCCACAGTCGGGTCGGCGGCTGCTGGTTTCAGGCTGCTGTTTTTTCTGTTGCTCGGCGGCCGTATGCATGCCCTGGTGGGTAAGGAACTGCACGGTGGCGGAAACATTCGAGCCCTTTGGAAGTGCCGGCCGAATCGGCATGGCGGGCGGATTCTGCGATGGGGCTGTTCGGTTGCGGGGCAACTGGTCGCTGGACGAAGTTCACGCGGTCCAGCGCGAGGCGGTGAAAACGGCGGGATTTGGCGGCCTGACCCTCGCCCGCCAGGAACATCTGATCGGTACGCTCAGTTCGGCGAGAGCCAAAGACTGGATCTCCCGCAATCCCCAGACGCTGACGCGGATGACGCTGGACAAGGCCCTGAATCATCTGGTTCTCATCAGCCAGCCGGTGCTCTGGATTCCTGTCTGTAATGCGATTCTGCTCGCAGCCGCGGCAATCGGTGTGTTTCTGTCGCGCAGCAGCATCGGCGGATGGATCCTGCTGGCCACGCTGCTCAGCCTCGGCACGACGATGCTGACATGGTCGCACTACGGTCGTTTTTCCATTCCAATCCGTCCTTTCTGGCATGTGGCTGCGGCGGTCACCGTGGTTGTTTTCTGGCAGAGAATTCTGCGCTGCCAGAGCCGGGTGGAGGTCAGGATTTGACTTTTTTGTCACGACCTTTCGGTGCCTCGGCCAAATTATCAGGCGACCATTGGGTGCCAGGCGTTTTGGGAACAGCGGGATGGGTGGGCCTGCCGCCTGTCCCAGGACGTCGAGCGAAACTGATATCCCCAACGGCAGCCGGGGGTTTTCAGGCTGGAAAAAAGCCCAATTGTCGCCGATAATATTTCCGGTCGTTTTCCCCGGACATTCAAGTTCTTTTCCGTATTCACAAACCCTCAAGCCGATGCCCATTTACGAATACAGTTGCCGCAAATGCAATGGCGATTTCGAGTTGTTGGTCCGTGGCGACGATCTTCCCGTCTGTCCCGGTTGCCAGTCCCGTCAACTGGAGCGGAAACTCAGCCTGACAGCGGCGCCTGCCGTGACTGGTTCGGGCGGAAAATCGTTGCCGGTGGCGGGTAGCGATCCCGGAGGCAATTGCGGGCGTCCGCAATGTGGCACCGGATTCGGATGAGCCATGCGGTAGAATTGCCGGTTCGGCAAATGGACTGTTGTCTTTAACTGTTCGGCACGTGGCGTGACAGCCAGACGGCGCAATGAGTCGCCTATTTGTCAGCGTTTTCGCTGGTTGAACCGCCAGGCGTTCCCGCATCCATTTCGATATTGAGATCTTCCACAACCGCCTTTTGCGCATCGTCGGTGCTGTTGCTGCATCCGGGGGCCGCAAGGAAGGCGATGGCGACCACGGCCATTGAGAATGCGAATCGGAATTTCATGGATTGGTTATCTCCGGTAACGGACGCGATATCGTATCTTCAGTTCAGAAGTAACAGTCATTTCTTCTTTCGAATCGTAGCGTTCCGGTTTTTTTCTGGCAACCCTTGCCGGCCGATTCCGCTGTCATGGGCATCGCGGCGGAGTGATGACTGTGGGTCTGTTCCCAAAGGGGGCTGACCGGGCTGACCCGTTTGGGACAGGCACTTACACGCCGGTCACGATTTCGGGGCGTACGGGGTTCTTTTCGTCGAAGGAGTGGATAATCATGATCTTCTGCCAGATTTTCCGGGAAAGATCGGAAGTCATGTTTTCGACTTCGCTGACTGCGGACAGCACCGTCGGATCCTCAAAGTCCTGGGCATAGACGGCAGCAATTTTGGCCGTCAGGGACAGCATTTCGGCACAATAGTCCAGATAGCGCCGCAACTGGAACGCTGTCATCGTTTGCGTGGGCGATGCTGGCGTCATGATGTAGGACTTGGGCGTCAGCCGCTCGGGGTCTTTGGTCAGCTGGTGCATGTCGATCACATGCGCGATGGAG
>JBGSVU010000871.1:0-14061 GCA_041752775.1 Pirellulaceae bacterium
CACCAGACGTGCGTCATCCCCGCCTCATCAAGTGACTCGAGGATCTGCGACAAACCGCGTTCGGGATGGAGGTCGTCTGACATTCTGGGCGGGTTGCAATATACTGCCTGATCGGTCCTGTCTGCCGTTTCGGAAAACGGCCAGTCACGAAGGCGCGGAAAACAGGGTTGCGGGGCTGGCTGGCAACCGTGGTGGCTGCCGGAAAGCACCCCGTTTATACCACAGCCGTCGACCGCCCCCATTTGAACTCCCACCCCCGCGTTGCCGCAACCGGTCTGCTGCCGGCCGCCATTGTCTGAAAACCATCATGTCGATCCCGAAAATTGCAATCACAGGCCGTCCCAATGTCGGCAAATCCAGCATCTTTAACTGGCTGGCAGGCGTCCGGCTGGCCATTGTCGATGACATGGCCGGGGTAACGCGCGACCGCATGAACTATCTGATGCATCATGACGACCGCTATTTTGAAATCATTGACACGGGCGGGATCGGCATCAACGATGTGGACGAACTGGAAGAGGAAATCGAAGAGCAGATCGAATTCGGTTTGCGCGAAGCGAGCGTGCTGATGTTCGTGGTCGATGCCCATACCGGGCCGACTCCGCTGGACCAGCAGGTGGCCGAACGGCTGCGGAAATCGGACAAGCCGGTGTTGCTGGTGGCCAACAAATGCGACGGCGACAACTGGGAAATCTCGGCGGGCGAGTTCACGGCGCTGGGACTGGGATCGCCCGTTGTGATCAGCGCGAAAAACAACCGCCGCAAACAGAATCTGCTGTCAGCGATTTCCGCGATCCTGCCTGCGGATACGGAATCCGGCGGTGCAGCCGAACTGGCTCCACCAGAAATGAAAATCGCCGTGGTGGGTCGCCGCAACGTCGGCAAGAGCACGTTTATCAATTCCATGATCGGCCACAAACGGATGATCGTCAGCGAGGTCGCGGGGACGACACGCGACAGCATCGACGTCCGTTTTACGCTGGACGGCAAGTCGTTTGTGGCCATCGACACACCGGGGCTGCGGCGTGGAAAAAGCATTCGCACCGACATTGAATTTTACAGCGACCACCGGGCTCATCGCAGCATTCGCCATGCCGACGTGATCCTGCTGTTTTTCGATTCCAGTTCCCGCATCAGCACGGTCGATCGCAAACTGGCCAGTTACATCGAAGCCCAGATGAAGCCCTGCATTTTCGTCGTCAACAAATGGGACAAGATGGCGGATCATATGCCCACGGGTCGCTGGGCCGAGTACCTGCGGGAAAATTTTGCGTCGATGAGCCATGTGCCGATCGCCTTTGTCACCGGCCAGACCGGACAGAATATCCGCAAACTGCTGAACCATGCGCAGATGCTGTTCAAGCAGTCCCTGCAACGGGTTTCGACCGGGAAACTGAACCGGCTGGTACGGCGGGCGATCGAAACGCATTCGATACCGGCCAGTCCTTCGCAGAAGCCGAAGATCTTTTTCGCCACGCAGGTGGGTATTCAGCCGCCGACTATCGTTCTGAAATGCAATGATCCCGAGGCGATCCGTCCGGACTATCGCCGCTATCTGCTGAATTGTCTGCGCGACGAATTGAGCTTTGGTGAGATCCCGATCCGGCTGGTGCTGGAACAGCGGGTCAGCACACCGGGGATGCCGCACGAAAAAAGTCTGGAAGAAAAACCGCTGGACGATCCGCTGCTGCATCTGCCCTCCGCAGCCCTGCAGCGACCGGATTCGGAAGCCGAACTGGCGGCTTTTGACGAAGACGCCGAAGTTCCCGACGACGACTGGTCTCCGGAGAATGATGACGAATGGGAAGCGATCGAATAGGCGGCTGAGTTCCTGACGCTGGCTGGAACTCCGGGTTCGTCTACAGACCCGACGGACATAGGTGGCCAGTGCGGGCACGACGGACATGGATGTCCATCGTACTGGTGGTAACGTTTCGGCTGCCGTTCAGGTGAAAACGGGCGAAATGGGCCCCGGCGGCTGGGACGGGCCGGTTGAAATGTGCCGGAAAGTGGCGGATTCGGGTTGCCGCAAACGGCTGGCGGCGGGTAGATTTTGACTTGTCCAACTGTGCCGGCCCCTTTGCCGGAACCGAACGGCGCGGGCGAACCGGGAGAGGTTTGCGGGCCCGCATCGACCGGTTCGGCTGCGGACAGAGACTTCACAACAGGTTCACCGAATGGATGAGTCGACTGCAATGAAAATCCGTTTTTACAATTCGCTGACCAACCGGCTGGAGTATTTTCGGACCGTTGATCCGGGGATTGTGCGAATGTACAGCTGCGGACCGACCGTTTACGACTTTGCCCATATCGGCAACTTTCGCTCGTTTCTGTTTGGCGACGTGCTGCGCCGCTTTCTGGAGCTGGTCGGATTCGACGTGCGGCATGTGATGAACATCACCGACGTGGGGCACATGACGGAAGGCGAGGCGGACAAAATGACCGAAGCCGCCGCTCGGATGAAAGAAAACAAAAAATCGGGCCGCGTGCCGGAAGGCGCCGTTCAGAATCCGGACGATCCCTGGCAGATCGCTCAATACTACCTCGACGCTTTTCTGGAAGACGCGCGAAAACTGGGTTACCGGATCGCGTACGAGTATCCCCACCGCGTGCCCCGCGCGACCGACTTCATTCCCCAGATGCAAAAACTGATTCAGCGGCTGCTGGACCGGGGTCACGCCTACGTGGCTGGTGACGGCGTGGTCTATTTCAGTGTGGAGTCCTTTCCCGGCTATGGCCAGTTGAGCGGCAACACGCTGGAAAAACTGCAAAGCGGAGCGGGCGGGCGGGTCAACGAACAGAACCAGTCGCTGAAACGTCACCCCGGCGATTTTATGCTGTGGAAACCGGACAGTGACCACATCATGAAATGGGATTCGCCGTGGGGCACGGGCTATCCGGGCTGGCACGTCGAGTGCTCGGCGATGGCCATGGACCTGCTGGAATCCGACGTGATCGACATTCACACCGGCGGAGAAGACCTGATTTTTCCCCATCACGAATGCGAAATCGCCCAGTCGTGTGGGGCAACGGGTGCCGCATCGTTCGCGAATTTCTGGATTCACGCGCGGTTCCTGTTCGTCGAAGGCGAAAAGATGTCCAAGTCCAAAGGGAACTTTTTTACAGCGCGCGATGTGTTCGAAGGCCGCGTGACAGGGACCGCTGGCCAACCCGGCAATCCGGTGCACCCGGCCGTGTTGCGCTACGAGCTGATCAAGGCCCACTACCGCACAAACATGAATTTCACCCGCAAGAGTCTGTCCGATTCGGCCACCGCAGTTCGGCGGCTGATCGAGCTGCGCCAGAATCTGGAGACGCAGACCGGCGGCGAGTTCGAAGAAGTCGACATCACGCATCCGGCGCTGGCAGCGTTCGTGGAACCGATGGCCGACGATTTGAATATCGCCGGGGCGCTGGCCGAAGTCCTCGGCTGGGCAGGCGGTCCGCATACGAAACCGCACGAGTCGCTCGGTGTCTGGAAAAAGCTGAACTCGGTGCTGTCGCTGGCTCCGGTGGCCGAAGGCGACGCCGAAGAACCCCCGCCGTCCGGCAACGGGGAATCCGGCAAGGATGCCGCCCTGCGCCAGGCCGAACAGTGGTGCCGCGAACTGGATGCCGCGCGTCAGGCAAAAGATTTTTCGCAGGCCGACGAAATCCGGGCCAGGCTGCGCGATTCGGGATTCGAAGTCCGAACGACCAAAGACGGCACGGTGATCCAGAAAGAACTCGTCTGATCCGACCCCGCTGGGTATTTCGCACTTGGGTATTTCGCACCTGCGTGTTTTCGCACCTGCGTGTTTTCGCACCTGTGGCCGGTTCGACGCCTGCTGCTGGGCGCCACAGGACAACCGGCCGGACGGCTATTTATTTGGCCGTTTGCCGGGACTGGATGTACTCCCGGGTTCGCTGGACCATCGCGGTCTGTTTCAGGCCCATCTGGGTCGCTTCTTCCATTGCCTGTTCGAGAGGGATCTGACTGTCGAGCACGCGCCATGCGGCCCAGGCGGCACCGACCCGCACAGCCGCGCCGCAATGGAGCAGCAGGCGGTTTTCGTCATCGGCCGCAGAGAGTTGCTGGCGGACAGACGCGAACCACTCATCGGTCATGTCTTTGGCACCACCGACCGGGAACCGCTGGAATTCGAATCCGGCCGAGGTGGCCCATTCGGACTGGTCCCAGCGGTCCTCCGATTCGCGCCGCAATGACACAATTTTTTTGATGCCGCGTTCCTTCAGCAGGGCCAGGTCGTCACGGCCGGGTTGTCCGGCCAGAATAATGTTCCCGAATTCGAAGGGGTTGACGGTGGTTCCAAGTTCAATTTTTTTCAGTTCAGGCCGGGGCGACCATTTCACGGTGGCGTTTTCCGACGGCAGAGTCTCCGGCAGGGGCTGAGTCACTTCGCCGGTCGCGGCCCATTCCGTGCCGCGTTGCAGCAACGTGGCAAAACCGGCGCATTCCATCGAATATTCAGCGTGTCCGAGCGTGGTGTGAAAAACGCGGCCGCTGCCAAACTGGACTGCCATTACCATGGGCTCGTGGCGACCCGATCCACCCTGGGCAGGATCGGCAAAGGACGTGGCGAGGATTTCAATTTCTTCGGCGGGCCCCCGCAGACGGTCGTACAGTTCATCCTGGGTGTGTAGCCATTTCGCTGGCATACCGCGCATGACCGGATGTTCGGGCAGGCGCGTCTCGACAACGAACTCGTGTTGCTGGCCGTGGCTGCCGCCGTTGCCGGGTCCCGGATCGCGGACCGGATTGCCGCCGTGGTCGTAATAATACCAGGGTCCGGCGGCTTCATTACGGTTGCCCCATCCACCCAGCCCGATCATGCGGTTGTAGGCAGGCCAGCTGGCAAAAGCATTGTCGGCGGCGTGAACCACGACAAAACCGCCGCCCGCAGACACGAACTGTTCAAACGATTCTCGCGTCGCCTCGGGCCAGTCGCTGCCGTTGTAGTTCGAAATCACGACATCGTAATCGCTGAAGACCGGTGCAAAATCGGGGTCTTCGCCCTTGGGTTCCGTTCGTGCAACCGAAACCCGAAACAGTCCGGTTTCCGTCAGCATGGATTTCATGATCTCGGTTGTCCGCGGCCAAACCGGATGGTTGTTTTGTCCGTCGACGATCAGAACACGAATTTTTTTGTTTTCCGGAGGAGCGACGGCTGTTTCCTGGGCCGGGCTGCAGGAACTGCAACACGTGACCACGGTCAGCACGAGCAACAACAACAAAGACATCGGGCGGGCAACTGAATCGTTCATCCGGTTATGCTCCTGATACGATCCTGTCAGGGAATCGATGATGAATGGTCTTGGGACGGGAATAATCCCCGATCATAACGCCAGCGGCACCAGGTTGCCATTCTGCAGAAGAAAATGGGCGTTTTGGCTGCAGGGATTCCGGGCCTTGGGACACGTTTCGCGAAAAATCCGGTTTGCATCCTGGTTGCCGGGGGGGCTACAATCGGGAATGAGCCAGTGGACACCGCCGGGATATTCTGTTCCGGCATCGCAGGGGATGGTTCCTGCTGCGGTCCAGGAAAAATGGCGGTGTTCTGAAAAAGTGAGGTTGTGATGAAAGCCAGTCCGGGCAGGTTTGCGTGTGGGGTCGGAGGCGTCGTGATCGCTGTGATCGGAATGAGTCTGGCCTGGTGGGTGGGAACGGGATTCCGGACCCGTGAATCCGGTGTGGCGGCGATGTTGCCGAAAATCCTCCATGCCGATTCCTCGTCGGGGGGCGCGTCGATATCACTCGCGTCGGCGCGCGTTACCCAGGAATACGAAGGGTTGTTCATTCTGGACCACAAATCGGGCAATCTGTTTTGCGTATTGCTGAATCCGAGGACGGGACAGGAAGTGGCCACTTTTTCGGCCAACGTTTTTGTGGGGCTGAATCTGAACAATGTGGCGGGGCTCGATTTGGTGATGACGACCGCTTTTGTTGATTTGACCGAAGGCGGACGGGCGGGCATCGCGCGGCCGGCCACCTGCGTCTGTTATGTCGCGGATGGGAACAGTGGAAGGGCTGCCGGATACGGGTTTCTGTTCAATCCACAGGCAGTTCTGCAGAACGTCGGACAGAACGGCCAGCTGCAATTGATGTGGCAGGGTGCGGTGCGGGCCCAGGGGTTTGGTATTCCCAACGGGGCCGCTCCGGCCGCCGGAGGTTTGCCCGGACAAAATGCGAACGATGCAGGCGGCAACAACAACAACAACAACTGATCCCGCGGACCGGTGTGGTGTTACCCGACAAACCGGCGGTGGCCATCTGCCGGTCCAGGGTGTCCGGTTGGCCCCACCGGGCCTCACCGGTTATGGCTGGCCGTTGAACGCCACAACTTCGCAATCTATTTTTTCCAGAGCCGCTCTCAGGTGTGGCCAATCAGTGATGTCGGCAACCGTGCCGATTATGGCCCCGCCACTACCACAGTATTTGGCACTGGCACCTGCCGCGCGTGCGACGTCGATCATTTCAATGTGCAGCGGATTCAGTTGGCAAATGCTGCGTCGCAAATCGAAATTGGCGTTGATCAGTTCCGCCAGTCGCGCGGTATCGCCGGTTTCCAGTGCGGTGATTCCTGCATCGGCCAGACCGGCAAACTGTTTCATGGCGGCAACGACGGATGGTTCGCCGGCATCAAACCTTTCCCGCAAGTTGTTGTGCGGCACGGCCGTTGATTCCGCCCCGCGGCGACTCCACGCGACATACAGGGTACCCGGCAACAGCCGAGGATCCAGTCGCCGATAACGCCCCAGCCGCAGTCCCCGGTCGACGTACATCGCATCGGCCGAAAAATCCATTGCGACCAGGCCTTCCAGCGACTGCACCACCCGATCCTGCAGCCCCGCCGGAATATGCAAGTCATCCGTTTCGATCTGCAGCGCCAGAGAAGCCATCAGCTCAGGACCGATCGCGATCTGAAAGTGCTGACAGAGCGCCCGCAGGAGCGCGATGATAATCGCGCTGGATCCGGCCAACCCCACCTGCAACGGAATACTGGATTCGGCCAAAACAGACATTCCGGAAAGCGCGGTCAAATCGATGCGGCAGAAATCTGCAAATCGTACGATCGTGGCTGTCAGCAACTGGCCCGGATCGCGGTAGCCCGAATTGGAGACTTCCTCCAGCAACCCGGCAAAACCTGGCCAGACCCGCTGCTCACTGCCGATCCGCAAACGAACCCCCGCCGCTCCTTCGACCGTCGCGATGGCCGACCAGTGCGGCAGCGTCAGGCTGATGGTTTTTCCCCCGAAACCATCCGACGGATTTCCCAACAATCCCGCCCGCGCAAAACATTTCCCTCTGGAGAGTTTCATGTTTCGCTGTCCATGAAACGGGTGGCGTCGCAAAGGTCAGGGTCCTCCAGGCCGGCGAACCGGACAAAGGCCCTCGACCACGAACGGTAATTCCCCAAATCAAAGCGTTCCTCGCCAGACGCCAGTGTGATCCCCAGCACTTTGCCTCCATCGCGAATCAGATTTTCGATGGCCGAGGTCAACTGGATTTCACCCCGTGAGTCGGGAGCCACCCGCTCCAAAAATCCAAAGATACGGTGTGAAAAAAGGTACCGCCCAGCAACGGCATACAAACTGGGAGCCGACTCTACAGCTGGTTTCTCGACCAGTCCGTCGACGTGAAACGCCCGGCGGTCCGCGTCGCATTCCAGTTCGTTTCCGGGCCGGGCGATCCCGTAGCGGGAAACCAGACTGGGCGGAACGATTTGAAAAGCAATTACGGCGTCGGCCGATTCTGCATCGAACAGCCGGATCATGTGCTGCACGGTTGCCGTTTCGCCAGCCATACCCAGCACACAGTCGCCCAGTGCAACGACAAAAGGGCCGTGTTGCAGGGCCGCGCGACCGCATAACACGGCATGGCCCAGTCCAAGTTGTGGTGACTGGATCAGGGTCTGGAAACTAACCCGCTGCCACGGCCCGCTGCTCCACAACAGGGAACGCAGCTCCGGCCGGTGGGCGACTGATTCTGCAATCGCAGAATCCGTGGCAAAAATTCGCCCGATGTCACGTTTGTACTCGCTGGTGACCAGTCCGATCCGGTCGACACCGGCGGCAGCCAGTTCCTCGGCCACCCACTGGAGCGCCGGCTTTTTTCCCAGGGGCAACAATTCCTTGGGAACTGCCTGCGAAATCGGCAGCATCCGGGTTCCCAGCCCGGCCACGGGTATGATCGCCTGCATGTCCTGTTGCCACCCCAACCCTGTTTGAACCAAGCGTTTGCCTGTTCATTATGCCTGGATGAGAAGGGGCTGACTACGACCTCGATCAGGCCGCAGCCGCCGGACGCCGCAGCGACATGCGGTCCCTGCGCACCGTATCGCCCATTCCATGCGACTCACATGCCAGGGCCGCCAGTTCCTGATTTTCGAAATACCATTGCACACAACTGGCCAGTCCCTGTTCCAGACCGATCGCGGGTTCCCAGCCGAGTTGCAGGCGGGCCTTGTCGTTGTTGGCCCAGGTCGCCAGCATGTCGGCATCATGAAAAGGTCGGTGCCGGATCTGTGCCTCTTTTCCCGTCAACTGCCCGATCGTTTCGATCATGCAGGAAACCGTCACCGGATCGCTGCCGCCCAGATTGAAAACCTCATGTCCAACCGGCTTCAGCGCCGCGACCGTTCCCCGTGCGATGTCATCCACATGGGTAAAATCGCGCGCCTGCGATCCGTCGCCATACAAAATCAGTGGCGATCCGCTGGCAATCTGGTGAATGAATCGGAAATAGCTCATGTCGGGACGGCCAGCCGGCCCATACACCGTGAAATAACGCACCACGGAAACGTCCAGCTGGTGCAGGTGATGCCAGGTCCACGCAAGCGATTCGGCAGCCTTTTTGGTCGCAGCGTACGGCGACAGCGGTGTGTTGACCGGCAGCGATTCGGCGAAAGGCATCTCCAGTCCTGCGTAAAGTGAAGAGGTGGAGGCCAACACCATCTTGGGAACGTCCGTGCGCCTGATCGCCTCCAGAACATTCGTGGTCCCCATCACGTTGGTCGCAACGTACTGACGCGGATTTGAAATGCTGTTCCGCACACCGGCGCGGGCGGCCAGGTGGATGACTGCGTCAAATGCATGGCGATCGAACAGGCTGTCGACGGCTGCGGCGTCTTCGATATCCAGACGATGGAACTGAAATCCTGGCCGGCCGCGCAACGCATCCAGCCGGTGCTGTTTCAGTTCCAGCAGGTAGTAGTCGTTCAGATTGTCGATGCCGACGACTTCCATTCCCTGCCGCAACAACAACGCGGTCGTGCTGGCACCCACCAGTCCTGCACAACCCGTTACCAAAATCGCCATCGATTCGACCCTCCCTGGCCGGAAACATTTTGCGGCGTGCCCGACCCGGACGCCGCTTCCCAAAAGCGAGGATTGTAACGGAACCTGCCAGAATTGCCCAAGCCATTTTTGCGGAAGAATCGCCCCGAAAAACCGCCAAACAACGGTCTCAAACAGTGGCTGGAAACCGACTCACACGCCATGGCAACCGCAAATGGGTTCAACCCGCAAATGAATTCAACCCGCAATGCAATCCATCCCGCACCGGGCGGCTCGCGCCGCTCCGCTATAAGCGCGGGTGATTCGCTCCACCGGGTGATTCGCACCGCTACAGGCGCGGGGTTAATTTCCACAACCAGGCGGATTGCGGGGTTTGCGCCGATCCGGCTCGGCCGAAAGACCGGATGAACCTGTTGCGGCTAATTCGCGCCGGCGCTTCCGGTGCGGGCCGTTCGCAACAGTTCCCGCGCCGCCAGATACTGGTCGGTAACTTCCTGACGCAATTCCGCGTCAATCGCCTTGAAAGTCCTGAACTGGGCGCGAACCAGAACAGCCCGCGGCAGGCGCATCCGCCAGAGATGCTCCAAAAACCAGCCCGGGATTTCCCGCAGCGGTGAACCCGCAAGCCGGGCGGGCAGGGGCGCACCCGCCTGGTCGAACATGCTGTACAGCAACAACATCCGTTCGCCGGACGGACGTTTCAGTTCGACGACCACAAGAGACCAGGGATCGCCGCCGCCAGCCGGTTCCGCAGGAGGATTTACAAGGGTTTGGTCGACCAACTTCCACCCCGTCATCCGGGGCTCATGCAACAGATGGTGCCAACCCAAAAAAAAGTCATCCAGCATCAGATGCAAATGATTCTTCGCCGGACCTGAAAAATCCCAGTGACTGATGGAACGGCTGGCAATGCCACCCGGAGCCCCTGTGGCTGTATCAAAATCGTTGATCGCCCACGGTCCCAGCGTCTCAGGCAAGGCACTTTTTTCAGTCACGGGGGGCCGCACGGAATCACCCGTCAGGGACATCACTGCCTGCGGCAAACGGATGACTCCGCCCACAACCAGAATGGCCGCTGCAATCCAGCCCAGTCCGGTGGCCACATTCCGGTCCGCAGATTCGGACGAACGCTGACGTCGCGACTCCTGTTTCCTGACACCGCTGACAAACGAATTCCAGAAGCGGAGGATTCGCCTGCCCAGTCCCGTGCCTTCATCAAAATCATCGACAGGTCCCGCCAGGAAACGGATGAACTGGGCACTGCTCAGCAACAGCACGAATCCGAGGATCATCCCGACCACAAACAGCGTTACGGTCTGCCCCTGCCAGATATCGGTTTGCAGGTTCCGCTTCGCAACCAGAACCGACATCATTAGCATCGCCAGCAGAAAAATCCTCCAGAAAAATGCCGACAACAGCAGCAACGCCGTCTGGAACAGTGGCGTGCGGCGCCAGGCCGCAATCCCCAGAGCCAGCAAAGCCAGCCAGTGCAGCGACGGCGCCGTCGTCGCCACCGTCTGAAAATCGTAGGTATCACCGAGGTCCGTTCGCAGCGCAATCCCGTCCGTATCGTGGATTGCTCCGACAAAATCCATGACCCGACCACCCAGCCGCAAACTCAGCGACTGGGCCCACGCCGCAAGCCGGAAATCGTAGCTGGCTGGCAACACCCCACAGACCAGCAGTGGATAGGCACAGGACAGCAACGTCGACTGATGCCGCTGGTCATACACCTGACCCAGCGCACTGGCTGTCAGCGCCAGCACACTCAGGACGCAAAACCAGGGAATCGAAAAAGAGAGCCCCGTCACACCGGCAATCATCCCCACCATCCACAGCAACGACCCGGATCCGGACTCGACGGTGCTGCGATCTTCACCCCGCGGCCAGCGCCACAGCGTCAGCACCGCGGTCAACAGAATTGCCGGAATGAACACGGAAAAACGCTGGTACCGCCAGGCCTCACCGAACCACACCATGGCCACCGGTAACAGGACTGCCACGCCGATCGCCTGCGGCACCCAGGCAGGCATCGCCCGCCAGCCGCCCACAGGATCACTGATTCCGTCTGAAGATTCCCTGGTCATCAATTCTTTCTGCGATTACTGCACTGCAGGACCGGACGATCCGGCAGCCGCGGGGGTCGTGGATTCGGACAGGGATGATGACGATGCAGATTCTGCACCTGGCGCCGCCCGGTCGTTGACAACGGCGTCCAGCAACTTCGCTCTCAACTGCACATAAGCGGTCAGCAAATCGTCTTTTTCGGCATCTTTCAGACCGCGGAATCCCGGAAAGAACGCCTGGACCTGGTACGTCTGGGGTCGCGGACCGTACTGCTTGCTGACCCGCTGCTGGATCAGGTGAATGACCCTGCCGACAAATCCCAGCCGCAGCACATCTTCGCCCGGCGTGCGGATGGCATTCCCCTGTTCATCAAACAGGCTGAACAGCAACAGAGCGTGGCTGCCATTCCGGTTTTCCAGGTCGACCATCACCACGGGCCAATTCTCGTATCCCGACACCGTTTTGACTGTCC
The DNA here is from genome assembly GCA_041752775.1 of Pirellulaceae bacterium. Taxonomy (GTDB): domain Bacteria; phylum Planctomycetota; class Planctomycetia; order Pirellulales; family Pirellulaceae; genus BJ22. Next base: position 11,837 of record JBGSVU010000871.1, read on the forward strand.
GGCTGTTCATCGTCCAGCCATTGCCACGGTAACAGATCGACAGCTCATGCCACCCGTTGAAGGGATAGTCACAACTGAACTGGCATTCCATCGGAATGCCCGCAGCGTCGGTCACCATCGTCCAGCGGCTGGAGCGCGAACCCCAGTCGCTGTTCAACTCGCGTTCCTCATGTTCAAAACCGGTCACTTTCCAGCTGGCAGGCTTTTCGCTGGCCGATTGCGTCTGGAATTGCGGCTCCATCACATGCGATCCGATTTCGCCAATCACATACTTCTGGGTCAGTTCCCGAAAAAACACGGAGGGTCCGGCCCGCAAGATGGGCACCAGCGCCACCAGGCTGAAGACTCCACAAACCCCCAGCACCAGCAACCGGCTGGGTGAAAAAACACCCGCCGCGGCTTTCGCCTGGTTCTTTTTCCCGGTTTTTTTCCGACCCATCAGCCGCTGCCCAAGGGTCGGTGTATCGTCTGCTGTGGGCGTTCCCGAATTCATGATGAATGTCAGAAAAAAGTCGGTACTGACCAGCAGCAGCATGGAAATAATCAGACAGGCATAACCCAGAATCATGTGCGCCGGTTCGGCGACCAGGTCCACGCCCATCCACTGTTCCCCCACACAGATCGACACGACCCGCAAGGTATTGGAAAATCCCGCCCAGAACACGGCGGACATCACCAGCAAGGTCGCATGAAACCAGCCGCGATGATTCCAGACCACCCAGGCCAGTGAGAAAAACAGCAGCGTGAACAGTGACTGAACCCCGCTGCAGGCCTCCTCCACAAAAAACTGTTTCGTCGGCAAGCCGATCGTGTTGCCGTTCCGCATGTGGATGATTCCCAACACATCCAGCAAGCGACTGCTGATTACGGATGTCCATTGCTGCAGACGCGAAATCATCAGAATGTCATAACCGAACGGCAACCGGACTGCGATCGCCAGGGGAAACACGAGCGGCAACAGCGAAAGGCTGCCGTCAACGGATTTCGTCCGCGCCAGCAAACTGGCTGCAATCAGAAAACAGCCGATGCTGGCAATGTCCACATCAAAGGTCAGATTGGAAAACAGTACAAAAGGGATTGCCGCGATCAGAAAAAAATTTCCGGTAATACTGTCGGCCCGAAACTGAAGCGGCTTCATTTCCGGCAGACGACTCCAGATCACATATCCGACAAAAAGAAACACAATCGGAAAAAACTGGTAATGCGGCTGACTCCACAATTCCTTGAAATAAACCGTCAACAGGGGCACATGCAACAACAGCGCCACCAGATGCAACAACAGCACCGGTTGGCCGAAAACCGAATTGACACCCAAATTGCCAGACACGCTGGAACCGGGAACGCGGGAAGCAGACTGGGAAGCCGATTGGGCTGTACTCATCTCTCAACTAATCTTGCAAAAAAAACAGGAGCATCCCCTACGGCCGGCACACCATGGCCCGCTCTCCACACCCGACGCCCCAATTGACCACTGCAGCAAAATCCTGAACAGTCCGCAATCCCCACAGTATAACCGCAAAATCCGGTTCGGAGTGGGGCGACAGGCTGATTCCCCTCAATTACCTTTTTTTAAGGCCAGCGGCAGTTTTTTCGGCCCCATTTCAAAGATCCTTTTCCTTTTAACCAGCATACATCGACAGGTACTGGTCGCGCAACCTGTCGGGATCCAGCCACTGCCGGACAAAGGCCGCCCCCTGCCGCCCAAGTTCCAGGCGGCGCCGGGGCGATTCCATCATCGCCAGGATCGCGTCAGCCAGCGATTTGGCCGAATCATCCACAATCACTCCGCCACCCAGTTCGATCTCTCGCCAAACCGCAACACCCCGGGTCGCAATTACCGGTACTCCGCGAACCATCGCTTCCACCAGCGACAACCCGAAATTCTCGTGGTGGCTGGGCAAAACCAGCACATCCGATTCGGCAAACAGACGTTCCTTTTCCCCGGGACCCACCAGCCCCACAAAATCAACAAACTCCGCGATGCCCAATTCACCCACCAGCCTGTTCAGATCTGCCAGATAATCCTCAGCTCCCGGACCGGCCAGCGTCAGCTGCAACGACGCTCCACGCCGGACCACTTCCGACACCGCCCTCAACAGCAACCCGACGTTTTTGATTTCGTGCAACCGGCCCAGAAAGAAAACCCGCAATCCGGCCCGACTGGTGCCCCCCCCCTCTGCTGCCGGTTCCGCCGCGACGGGCAGAACGGGCGGCAGATCCACCGG
>JBGSVU010000872.1:0-4697 GCA_041752775.1 Pirellulaceae bacterium
ATTTGGTCGACCACGTTCAGCGGGCGGTACTGCCCCTGTTTGAGCAGTTCGACCATCCGGTAACCACGGTCCAGGCGGGACTGGGTCGCTGCATCGAGGTCAGTTCCGAGTTGGGCAAAGGCCTCCAGTTCGCGGAAGGCCGCAAGGTCCAGACGCAAACCTCCAGCGACGTTTTTCATCGCCTTGACCTGGGCTGCACCCCCCACGCGGGAAACCGAAATGCCGGCATTCATGGCGGGACGAACCCCGGCAAAAAACAGGTCCGGCTGCAAATAAATCTGTCCGTCGGTAATCGAAATCACGTTGGTGGGGATGTACGCCGACACTTCGCCTTCCAGCGTTTCGATAATCGGCAGCGATGTGATCGAGCCGCCACCCAGTTCCTTGCTCAGTTTCGAGGAGCGTTCCAGCAAACGGCTGTGACAGTAGAACACGTCACCCGGATAGGCTTCGCGACCCGGCGGGCGACGCATCAGCAGGGACAGTTCGCGGTAGGCCACAGCCTGTTTCGAAAGGTCATCGTAAACGACCAGGCAGTGTTCGCCTTTCCACATGAAGTACTCGGCCATCGCCGTTCCGGCATAGGGAGCGATGTACTGCAGCGGAGCGGGTGTACTGGCACCGGAGACAATGACTGTCGTGTAGTCCATGGCTCCGCGTTCGGTCAGTTCCTTGATCACGGCCGCAATCGTACTGTCTTTCTGGCCGACGGAAACGTAGAAGCATTTCACGCCGGATTCTTTTTGATTGATGATCGCATCGATGGCGATCGCGGTTTTTCCCGTTTTGCGGTCACCGATGATCAACTCGCGCTGGCCCCGGCCGATCGGCGTCATGGCGTCGACGGCCTTGATACCGGTCTGCATCGGTTCGTGCACCGGCTGGCGTTCGGCCACGCCGGCGGCGATGACTTCCACGGGCCGGGTTTCGGTGGTGTTGACGGGACCCTTTCCGTCCAGCGGATTGCCGAGCGGATCGATGACGCGTCCGAGGGCACCTTCCCCGACCGGGACTGACAACAGCCGTCCCATTGCCTGGACCTGGTCGCCTTCATTGATACCGAGGTAATCCCCGAGGATGATAACCCCGACGCTGCTTTCCTCAAGGTTAAAGGCCAGCCCAATGGTGCCGTCGGGGAACTCGACCATTTCCCCGGCCGCAACGCCGGTCAGGCCGTGAACCCGGGCAATCCCGTCACCGACTTCCAGAACCGTGCCGACTTCGCGAACATCAATTTCGCTGTCGAAGTGGGCGATTTCCTGCTGGATGACGGAAGCAATTTCGTCTGCACTGATTTTCATTCGATTCCTCGCCACATCTGCCCGCCGCAGGGAAATGCGACAGGCAGGGATTTGACATTCGGTTGTTTTGTTTTGCAGTCAAAGTGTTTTGAACTGCCAGGGGACTTCAGTCTGTTTTCAGGAGCCAATGCGAATCGAAACCCCGTTCAGGAATCGGAGACGCTGGCAAACCGGTTCATCTGGTTGCGAATCGCATCGGTCGCGTTTTTGACGGCGCGACGCTTCAGCTGTTGCAACTGGTTTTTCACGCTGGCGTCGTACACGGTATCGCCGATGCGAACCACGACTCCGCCAATAATGGTTTCATCAACGTCCGCAGCGAGGATCACGTTTCGTCCGATTCGCTTGCCAAGGTTGTCGGCCAGGCGGGACACCGTCTGTTCGTTCAGCGGCGTCGCCGACGTGACTGTGCCGCGCACCTGACCGGTGACCTCGTCCTGAATCCGGACGGCCGCCTGGCCGATCGCGTGGATGCAGTCGAACCGGCCGCGACGGACCAGCAGTTTGACGAAATTGACAAAGGTCCTGCTGGCCTTGCCCGACAGCGCCCGGTCGATCAACCGCTCCTTGTCGCCGGTCTTGACCCGAGGCGATTCCAGGACACCCGACAGCTTCGGCAGGTCCTGCACGACTTCGGCGAACGAAGCCAGTTCCTGCATCAGCGTTGCGGTATTTCCTTCCGACTGGCCCTGATTCAGCAAAGCCCGGGCGTACGATTCACCGATCTGCTGTCGGCTGGAATCGAAAACCGTCTCAGGTCGGGCTTTGGAGTTTTCAGTCATGGTGTGCCAGTTGAAATCGTTATGTCTGACGGGGGCGACCTAGTTGCGGCTGAACTGTCCGACGGAATCGTCGATCAGTTTCTGGTGATCCTGGGCGTTCAGCGAGCGGCCGACGATGCGACCAGCCAGATCGACCGCCGATTCGGCGCTCTTCTGGGCCAGTTCGCGGACGGCAGCTTCGCGGGCAGCGTTGATTTCTGCGACCGCCCGCTCGCCCTGACGTTTGGCCGCTTCGGCTGCTTCGGCGAGGATTCGCTCTTTGGCCGACTCGGCGTCCTTGCGGGCCGTGGCCAGCATGTCGCTGGCTTCCTGGGTCACCGCAGCCAGCCGCTTTTCGTAGTCCTTCAGCGTCTGCTGGGCCTGGTCATTGGCGCGGCGGGCACCTTCAATGTCGTCCGCAATGGATTTTTCGCGTTTGTCCAGGCCAGCCATCAGAGGTTTCCAGACATAGGCTCCCAGCAGGAACACCAGCCCCAGAAACACGACCAGCGTAAACAAAGCCAGGTCGATACTGAATTCGAGCGGATTGGGCTTGGCGGGTGCAGTATCAGCCCACGCCAGCAATCCATAAACAGACAAATTCAACATCAATCAATCCTCAAATGCCGTTATACGAACCCATCCCGCACGCCGACCCCCGCGACCTAGGCAACCAGGAAGCAAAGCAGCAGGGCGAAAAATGCGGCACCTTCAATCAGGGCGGCAGCAATAATCATCGCCGTCTGGACTTTGCCGGCCATCTCAGGCTGCCGGGCAATGCTCTCGCAAGCCGATCCGCCGATGCGGCCAATGCCGATCCCGGCACCCAGAACAGCCAGGCCCGCACCGATCGCGGCAATCCCGGTGATCTTCATTCCGGTATCCTGGGCCAGAACTGGCGAGCAGATCAGGCCAAGAGCAAAAAACACCGACAACAACATCCACTTCGACATCGAAAATTCCTCCAACAGTTTTGTATCTGTCAAAATCCAGGACTAGTGAGCATGCTGCGCTGCACCAATGAACAACGCCGCCAAAAAAGTAAACACATAGGCTTGCAGGCAAGCCACAAACAACTCCAGAACGCTGAGAGCAATCGATGCGAGGATCGCAACCGGAGCCACAGCCCATATCAGAAACGTTGCGGAAACCACGCCTATGAAAGCAATAAACACGGCCAGTACGAGGTGACCGGCAAACATGTTGGCAAACAAACGAACAGCCAGCACAAAATGCTTGACGAACAATCCAAAAACTTCAATCGCCCAGATCCCTGGCTTCAGAACAATCGCCAGCGCGGGCGGCAGATCCATGTGCGGCAGCTGCGCCTGCCAGAACCCCACGGCCCCCATCTTCTTCATCCCCGATCCCACTACGACCAGAAACGTCACGACGGCAAAAACCGCCGTAACCGCGATCGAACCAGTTGCCGACCCCAGAAATGGAATCATGCCAAACAGGTTCAGGGTCAAAATGAAAAAGAACAATGTCAGCAGAAACGGCAGAAACCGTTTGGTGTCGTGATCTCCGATTGCCGGTCGGGCGATGTCGTCGCGAACAAAAACGACGATCGATTCCAGGAAATTCCAGACGCGGCCGGTTGGCTTTGCACCAGACGAAACCTTCATTGCCAACCACTTGAAGACAACGAAGATCAGGATCGCGGCGGCCAGTTCCAGCACCATGAATTTGGTTAGCTGGCCCTTGATTATCGGGGTTTGACCCACAGATACCGAAGCCCTTTTGGGCAGATTCCAGTGCCCGCCCAACGCTTTTGGTACATGGAAGCTGTCAGCATCCTTGACGTGGTCAAACAAATGATGCGGGTCCAGAAACCAGGCCTTCCCTTTTTCCAGCCGCTCAATGAACGTGTCCGAATCGTTGTAGGTCGCTGTCGCGTGCCCGTGATCAGTAGTGTGTGCTTCGCCGGCATGACTGTCATGGGCGTGGTCGTCCGCCGGATGGTCGTCACTGGCCGGGTGGGCCTCATTGCCGTGTGTGTCCTGCGCGGCGGACCCTGTTCCCGCTTCGGTCGATGCAAGAGTTTCCTGGTTGGGCGCGGAACCGTTGGAATCCGCCGCAGCGTGATCCTGTTCGTCGTGATCCTGCAAAGACATCATGCCCAAAGCCATTGGTTGTTTTTCGAAAATTCTGGTGAGTGAATTCGTATCAACATCAACAACGGCCAACACACGTCCAGGCAGCGATCCTGATCCGATTCAATTGTGTATGCCGTCTGCTTTTCAGCCCTGTTTTTTCGGCCCTGCGTTTTTTCAGCACCGCGTCCGTTGACCGGCCACATACAGCCAGGTCGTACTTGCCACCCATGAGGTAACAAACAGAAGCAGTACCAGCAGACCCCAACTGCGAGTCTGTTCGAGTCGCCCGTTATATTCCAAAACCACGAACACGACGAGGGGTAGAAGTGTGCGACAAAACGCCACCATTCCTACCCGGAAAAGAGTCAGCTCGGCACCCGTCGGCAGGAATTGACAGACCGCCGCCAACGACTGGGTCCCGGCCATCACGCCGAACGTGATCCAGCCGGTCCAGACAGGGATTTTCAGTGTCCCCAGACTCCAGAAAAGAAATGCAAACCCGCCGGCAGCCAGCAACCCACCCCAAACAGCCCCAA
>JBGSVU010000873.1:0-9957 GCA_041752775.1 Pirellulaceae bacterium
GCCTGTCAGATTTTTTCGTGTCCGGTGTTTCGCCCTGCACCTGCAGACCGAAAATCGGCCGAACAAACGGACTGATTGCAATTGCAAAATGGTTCGGCACAACGACTGCCGCGATCATCACGGCAAACAGGCAAAATGTTCTGGGGGTTCCCAATGTCAGGTTGGTGTTCATGGCTTCCACTCGTTTGATGGTTAAAGAACGTGCCGGACCAGGAATTGGCAACGGGCCATTTGGCTTCCCGCACCAACTGACATCGCGGGTTCCGATTCAGGCGGACAAAAAAATGCGCAGATTCGGCAAAACGCCGCCAGAGCGAAGAAATTCAGGATTTTTCTGAATGCATTTGTCCGTATCGCACTGCCAATGCGATTTCAGTTGGTACCGCGAATTGAACAATGGACTTTGGAACTCCACGGCGGATACCAATTGCTTTTTACTGTGAGAACCAGTCATGGCCGCTCAAAATGAACAATCTTCCATTTCACAATTCCTTTTTTCAGGAATGGTCATATCAGCCGTTCTGGCGATCAAATTCTGGCTCTTTTGCCTGGGGCACCCCGACGATCAACTATCCCGCAGATTGGCGGCTCAAACTGCCAGGTTTCCATCCCTGTCAATTCAATGGCCGCAGACGTTACCAGCAGTACCAGACAAAAACCCACGTTTGGATAACCTGATCGATAGCAGAATCTGCCCGACAGGTTTGAACGATTCTATCAATATTGTCGCCATCTTGCATGGTGAGGCCCGGCCAGCAGAAGAGAACATTGGGGTCCCGAATTTGGTGGAGTTGATGAGACGAGGCGTGCCCGAAGCGGAGCATCCGACGCGATGTACCAAGTAGCAATTTCCAGTTACCACACTTCGGAAACTACAACACTTCGGAAACCAGCCATGTGTCGAACGCAATTCATCAGCAATCATTTTTCCCGATCGTCCATGGCGGAAAACGGGGCATCCAGTGGGCGGACGAGCTTCGCCGCGGATACAATGACGGCTGGTGAATTTGCGGAGGCCGAGATGACCGAAGACGATTCTTTTGTAGCATTACTAGACCGCATTCAGGCGGGCGATACCGCGGCGGAACAAATCCTGTTCCTGAAATATGACGGCCCCATCCGCCGCGCTGCCCGGATGCGCTTTATGCATTCGCGAATGCAGCGGCTGATGGATTCCGAGGATATACGGCAATCCGTGATGCGGAGCTTCTTTCAACGAATGCGGGGTGGCGCACTTAATGTGGCTACGCCAGGCCATCTGGTTGCCTTGTTGATGGAAATGACCCGCAACAAAGTGACCGATCAGGTACGACGCCTGACAGCTGTCAGGCGTGGCGGCGACGAACAGATCGATTCGATTGACGCAGCACTTGGGCATGCCATTGATGAAGAAGGTCCGGAAGACCATGTCATGCGACAGGAGATTTCGCGAATGGTCGATGAATGCATTTCGGATGAAGAGCGGAAATTGATTCGACTGCGCAAGGAAGGGCTCGACTGGAAAGCAATTGGTGAGCAATGCGCGGCTTCACCGGAAGCCACCCGCAAACGATATGAGCGAATGGTCGCACGCATCACCAGCGAAATGGGTCTGGAGGAAGGCTCATGAAAACCACTCCAACATTGCAGTCGCTTTTGAACGAACAGCATCGTCGTTGGGCGGCAGGCGATCGACCTACCGTCGAGCAGTTACTGGATCATCCTTCCTCTATACATCTGACGACTGATGAACGACTGGATTTGATCTATAGCGAAATATTGCTGCGCGAACAAACAGGTGAACAAATCGATCCGGCCAGTTTTTTGGCAAGGTTTCCCGATCTTGCCGAGCCATTGCGACTTCAGTTCGAAGTCCATTGCGGACTGGTTGGGCTGTCTGGAGTTTCGACAGTTTGCAGAGAAGACACACGACCTCTCAACGAAGGCCTGAACGCCGGTCCAGCTGCCGGACTCCCCCCCGGTTACGAATTGGTTGGTGTCTTGGGACGAGGTGGGGCCGGAACGGTTTATCGCGCCTTGGACCGGCACCTGGGCCGTGAGGTTGCGATCAAGTTTCTGACAGCGGATGATCCGGATGCACAAATCCGGTTGCGGCGAGAAGCAGAATTACTTGCCAAGGTTCAGCATCCAGGCGTTGTTCAGGTCTTTGGTGTCGGCGAATACAACGGGAAAACCTGGATGGCCCAGGAATACGTTGTAGGCGATTCGCTTCGCAAGCGACTTTCGGGAAAACCGGTTCCACCGAAATTGGCTGCCACTTTTATGGCGCACACGGCCCGGGGCGTCGCCCAAATCCAGGCGGCGGGAATCGTTCATTGTGACCTCAGCCCCGGTAACATTCTGGTGTCCGACCCGCCTGGTGGTGAGTGCGGTGAGGAACGATGGCTGCTGGAATCGAAGCCCAAAGTCAGCGATTTCGGACTGGCGCGCTGGCTTCATATCGACCGTTCAGAAACGGGAAACATCGAAGGGACATTATTGTATTTGTCGCCTGAACAAGCCCTTGGCAGTCGCTCACGAATTTCACCAGCCACCGACGTCTACTCACTTGGGGCAATACTTTTTGAAATGCTCACGGGTCGTCCACCGTTTCTGGGGCCATCGGCCGCAGAGCTGCTGGAACAGATTCTCCGGCAAGAACCGGTTTCGCCGCGCCAGTTGCGTTTGCAACTCGATCGGGATATCGAAACCATTTGCTTGAAATGTCTGGAGAAAGAACCCGCTCGACGCTACGCTAACGCTGCGGCGTTGGCTGAAGACCTGGAACGTTATTGCCAACATCAACCGATTCTGGCCAGGCCCATTGGATGGAGTGGACGAACCAAACGTTGGGCGATGCGAAACCGGGCTCTCGCCAGTTCGTTGGCTGCAGTATTTCTGGTGCTGATCGCTGGCATTGCAGCGACGTCCACCGCCGCGAGGATCGCCCAGGCAAATGCTGCAAGTGCGCAGTCGGCTACGGCTCTCGCCGAACAGGAACGGAACCGGGCCAATGACGAACGGGATCTTGCCCGGATCGAAAAAGACCGTGCCGACGCGAAAGCCGTCGAAGCAGCACGACTGGCCTATTCCTTCTATCGCATGTTGAGTCAAGCGCAACCCGAACAAAGAGATGGACCCTATTTGTTGACAGACTGGATCGAAGACAGCCTGAAAGAAGATTCTTTTTTCGAAAACATGTCGGCGGAGTATGAAGGCACACTTCGGTTGAAGCTGGCAGAGACGCTTCAACAACTGGATCGGCAACAGGAGTCGGTCCCACACTTTCGACGGGCCATTGAAATGCTCGACCAAAGCGGGTTACACGATGACGCCGGTCAGGCACGCCGACAACTGGCGATTATTTTGTCGTCCAAAACAGCAGGCTGGGTCGATTACCCCGAGCGGTTTGCGGAAGCGGAAAAATTGTTGCAGGAAACCATTGAGTCAGAGCACGTTTCGCCAAAAACCCGGCGGGCTGCAACCAACCGCCTGGCCCAATGCCTTTTTCTTGCGGGAAAACTTGATCAGGCGGAACAGGTGATTCGCAAGTTGCTGGCTGAATTTGAGTCGCTGGATCCACCCGATGAATATGGGGAAGCTGAAGCGACGAAATATTTGTGCCATATCTTTTCCCGGACAGGCCGCGCTGAACAGGCAGTGCCGATGCTGCGGGAGATTATGGATCACCCACCCCATGACATGCTGGCCGCTTCAATCGAAGAAACCGGGTTTCAGTTGGCGGAATGTCTTGGTGGCTCTGGAGCGAAAAATCAATCAGAAGCGATTGACCTCCACGAAAAAGCACTTCGAGAGTACGTTGCTCGTTTTCGACAGCCCACCCATGCGGCTGTAATTCGAGTCGCAACTTCATTGGCCATTTTGATGGTTCGCCTCGGTGGCCAACCCGGCAGGCTGTTGAAAGACCTTGAGCCGCACTATTCGGATCTTCGGATTGACGACAACACTATGCTCTCGGCGGCCCAAGTCGTCGCGTCACTACATCTGTGTCGTGCCCAGGTTGGTGAGGCTGCTGAGTCGTATCAACTGGCTCTCTCGGCCATTCAGCGAATTCTGAAACTGAAACCGACAGACGAATACGCCCTGTATATGCAGCTGTTGTTGGCCAAGGAAATGAGCAAACAGGGACTCCAGGAACAGGCTTTGCCGCTCGCACTGGAAGTCCAGAAGTTGGTATCCGCTGCGGATGCTCCGAAAGAAACCCGTTACTTGCGGCTTGGTTCGCTTCAGACCCTTTACGGTATTTACATGATCATCGGGAATGGACCGGAAGCGGAAGCGATCCGGGCACAGTTACCCAGCCAGGACGTGCCCCCATTGCCGGAACACCTGGTCCACCCGTCGCTGCGCAAAGTCACTGCGGGCCAACCACAGACGGAAAACGCAACACCAGCAGGGCCTGGCAAGTAACGCCTTTTTGGGGTGTTATCTTCTTTTTCAGCCCGATTTTGTCCGGATAACAGCCGGATTGCGATGCTCTCTCAACGAATCAGTTTTGATTAGCATCTGTCCGTCGCCTGCCACGGACATCAATCCTGAAATATCAATGGAGAAAATCTGACATGTCCAATTCATTCAAGCCAATCAGTTTCGCGTTTTGTTTTTCAGCAATCTTCCTGTCACTCTCGTTTTTCACAGTCATGCCATCGAGCGCCCAGGAATCGCCTCCGTTTTTGCTGACTGACATGTTTCCGGCATCCAGTGGAGTTGCTTCGCCAGCGGCACAAGCGGGTGGTAGTGACGAGACAACCAGGAGCGAGTTGGTTCCCGAAGCAGTCGAAGCGATCAAGTGGCTCAATGACAATTTCGGCAAGCGAGTTCAAAGGGAAAATCTTGACTGGCTGGCAGCGGCCTTTGGCGATATGGAACTTGACGAGAGCCAGTTGTTCTCGATCGGCAGGAGAGCATTTGGCCTGAAACGGGACGAGTTGATTCAGGCAGTTCGCGATGCATCGATGAGAAACGAAAACCTTGAATTCGTTGTCGGTAGCGTTTTCACACCAGACCAAAAGCCGACGCTGGCTTGCCTGCGCGATGGCGAGTTTTTTGTGATTCCTCTGGCGGATCGTTACTGCGATTTGACGGCCTTCCGCAGACAAGACGTTTCAATAATCCAGCGTCGGCCGCGATTCCGGAACTGTCAGCCAATGATGACGCTAAGTGATCTTCAGCATTCGAATAGCGGAACGACGGAGCAGGGGAAATTTTTTCTGGAACTGAAATTTGACGCAAATATTGACGCACTTCCTGAAACAGACATGTTGCTGTTTGCTGCCGAGTTTTGGCAAGGCGAAAAATACGCAGCCTCCTTGATACAGACGGACTCACCCAAGACAGGTGCCAACAAATTCACAGACGTTGCGGTCCGGGTGGAGTTTGCCGATGGCGAATTGGAAGCGGGCAAACCTGTTCTGGTCTTTGTCACGGCAATTCAGTCAACGGACTCGCCAGTCGAAAACTTCCCAGGCAAAACAACAAGAATCAGCAACTCTCTGTTGCGGGTGCTGGAAGTCCCCGAAAAATAGCCGGCTGCTGCCTCCAGACCTCGTCCCGTTCCGGAATGTCTTTGGAGAATATTTCCAAAATTCCGGACCGGGGGTTTTTGCATTGACAGGCTGCGCTGTGGTCGGTCTCCCGACCTTGCAACCAACGCGTTTCCTTAAGGCTTTTTTTTGCGCAAGTTGTCCGGATGCGTCCCGGACAACGATGTTCTTCAGGCGATTCAACGCTGAGTCGCTCCTGCCGCAAAAAAAATTTGCGGTGGAAGCCCGATTCAAAAACAATCCAGTAGGTTCTGTCATGTTCGTGAAATTCGTTTCAATTCACTCGGCGTTTTGTTTTCTGGCCGCCACAATTCTATATTCAATCGCTTCGGCGGCGCAGTCACAAACCCAGGAGTTGATTCCTGCCCGTCCAGTCGGCGTGCGGCCTGAATGGAATCTGGCACCTCCGACCGTGGCACCGGCAGGTTTTGACGAACCAGTCGAAAGTGGTCTGTTTCCGGAGTCGGTTGAAGCGATTGAGTGGTTGAATAGAAATTTTGGTATTCGTGTGGAAGGCAACGACATCGACCGCTGGCTTTCAAAAGACCTGGATGAATCGCAGCGGCGCGCGATTGCGACAAAACGATTTGCTGAGGCCCGGGAGTCTCTCATCGCGGAAGTGCGTGAGGCTTCATCGAAAAATGAAAACATGGAAATGTTTGTGGGCAGTATTTTTTCTGCGGAGCAGACTCCGGTGCTGATCTGCCTGCGTGACGGCGAGCTGTTTGTAATTCCCGTAAACGATCGTTATTGCGAACTCAGAAACCTTGGCCCTGAGCGACTTTCGATCGTCTCACGCCGGGAACGATTCAGGACTTTTCAGCCTGTGTTGACTCTTTCCAGTCTGCAGGTTGAAGGAGGCAGTCTTTCGGAGGACGGTTCAATCATCCTTAACGTCGAGTTTGATGTAACTATCGACCAGCCATTGGACAGCGACACACTGGAATTGGCAATTGACTTTCAGCAAGGGAAATCATGTGGGACCAGCATCAGGCGTTTGGGGTTCCCCGAAGACACTTCAGGAAACGAATTAGGCGTCCGAAACCAGGTCAAATTCCAGGACGGCGATCTGGATCTCGATCAACCCGTGCTCGTGTTCGTGACGGCAATTCGAAGCCATGGTTCATCCGACGATGACATTCTGAAAAACAGTACTCGAATAAGCAACTCGGTACGAATGGTGCTTACAGTCTCTGTGGACGAATAAAACGTGAAAACCGGTTTTCGCAGCAGTACAACGCGGTTTGGGTGGCACGGTCGGCAGATCAGCCATCGCCCGGTTATGAGATAGGCTCTACGTCGCAATGAGACCTTCGCTGGTGTTGCGGCGGCGTGGGACTGAAATTGGTCCCCGCGACAGTCCCTTTTTGAACGATGAATTTCGTGAGAATTGCATTTGTGACCAGTGTTGGAAATCAAAAAGATGAATTGGAGACGGTAGAACCTGCTTCGCGTGGCTGGTCGGAGGACTGGCTTGCCGTTGCGGTTCGGTGGCTGTTGCTGCTGGTCAGTTTTTTTGCGGTGACGCTTCAAACGGAAACTGGTGCGGATGGCCAAACTGTTGTCACTGGAGTGGACCGGATCGGCGATTGGTTCGGCAAAACAGGTGGTTGGGTTGATTCGCCGCTTGAGGCATTGAAGAGCAAGGCTGGCGAATGGGTGTGGCCGGGCATGCTTGGCTCGGCGGGATCCGATCAAAGGGGTTAGGACTCATTGTTTCATTGTAACTATTCAGCCTGCTGAACTGTCTGGCGTAGATTTTGGTGGCATTGGCGGGAGGGTTCCCGTTTTGGCCCATTCAGCCAGGGCAGACAGGATTGTATCGAGCGGTTGATGGCCGCGTTGACGAAATGTCCGCAAGACCGACATCAGGACCGACTGCGTCAGTGCTCCGCGGTCGCTTTGATTGCAGTAACTGTTCTTGCGCATCATCACCGCCGGACGAATAGCCCGCTCGCCTGCGTTGTTGTCCGAAGGCATTTCCCGATACCACAGAAACGTCAACATCTCCGTTCCATATTTCTCCAGCCGCCTGGACAGGCGATTGGCGTCCGGGTGAGTCCACGACTGGCTCGCCACGGTTGCCACGCGACCCTCCAGCCGCGCCACCGCAATGTCATAATCAGCCACTTCCATTTCGTCACGCGATCCATGCAGTTTCTTCGCATCGCGATAAACACTGACCACACGCCTGGAAAACGACTTCCATTCCGGATCGTCGGCAAACTGCTCGTCCACTTTGGCCATGTCGCGCAGCAGGTGCGGCCAGCATTTCTGCTTGTCGTCCGAACTGACTGCATCGTAGGGCGACCAGAAATCCGTAATCAGCGTCCCTTCGAAATGTTTCGTGAAAAACCGGTTCAGGGCCGGAGAACCACGCGTCCGGTCGATCATGTAAAAGGTGTTCTCGGCGTTGGTAAAGCACCACAACCAATGTGTCTTGCCCTGCACCCGCCATCCCGTTTCATCCGCATGAAGCCGGGCCGAATCAAGACTCTCGCAATGAATCTGCTCATACCAGCCAAACAGCAACTCGGCCAGCCGATGCCACATCTGCACCAGCCCGCCGGCGGTGACTTTCATTCGCAGATGAAAATTGAACGTTATCGACAATCTGCCCGATCGTCAGTCCCTGCAAAAAGTGCAGCAGCGTCGCAAGGACGAGCGTCCGGTTGCCCAGCGTGCAGGCCGGCAACACGTCAGGGATTTTCGGTTCGACCTGTTTCTTGCAGTTCGGGCACCAGTCGCGATGGATGATGTCTTCGGTGAGCACCGGATGGAGATCTTCCGAGATGTCTTCGTTGCGACGGCTGCGGGTCTGGCCGGTTCGCCGAAGTTCTCCCTGGCAGTCGGGACAACACGGCAGCTGATGCTTGCGAGTCCGGTCCGGTTCGGGCAGCGGGTCGCGAGTCCGACCCGGATGTCCGGACTGGCCGCCCCGTTTCTTTTTATTTTTGCCACCCTTCCGGCCGGATGTATTCGGTTTGGCATTCGGCGGAATCGCGCCCGAAGGCGTGTTGGGGCCGCTCCCCTGGAGCGACTGGGCCACCCGCATTTGCAAAGCCAGCAGCGTAAACACAACCACCTCCGGCCCCGACCGGGCAAAGGCCCACGCTTCCTGTTCACTCAGCTGGTTGGACAGCATCTTGTCCAGCAGCGCAGCATCCACCTCCGGCTGCAAACCCGCCGTCGCCAGGTTATCCTTCGATTGGGATCCAATTCCATTCATGATCCCCAAATCAGAACCAATTTCCCGTTTTCAGCCAACCGCGATTTCAACAGGCTGAATGGTTACGTCGTAACTTGTTTCGGATTTCGTTTCGATGGCGGTTCCCACCGCATTCCTCTGCCGAATTTGCCGACCCAGCGAGTCGAAGTCGTATTTGGTTGAGATACCGCGCGCGTCGATCGTCTCAATCAGGTGCCCACCACCGTCGCGAATCGCATCGGCAATGGCAAACGCCGCATTGGCCGACTGGTCGCGCACCAGATTCAATACCGCTGCGTTGTCGGCCAGTGTAAAACCATCATGCGCTCCCCGCACCCGCCGAATCAGCGCGGTGCTGTTGCTGGCGCTGTAACCCATGTAGCTCCGGCGTCCGTAGGCGTCTTCGCTGTAGAAAACCCGATTATCGACAAAGACGGGACTGAACAGTTTGCAAATAGTCTGCAAATCGCATGCAGAAAGGTGCTGCACCGGGAAGCCGGATTTCAGAAAGCCCTGACTTTTTGGGCACCAGCGAGCACCGTGGAGTACAAGAGTACACCCAAGAGGATTCGAACCTCTAACCTTCGGTTCCGTAGACCGATGGCAGCCCTGATTCCGGCCTCAAAAGCGGTGGCCACAAGGGGCAATTGCAGCAGATTTGCTGGGACTGGCGGGCGTGCCAGCGGTGTTCCGTGCATTCCGCAGCATGGTATCGGCACCAGAAAACCGGTTCCGGGATGCCCCGATTCGGGCAGATTCTGCGCGATTCTGTCCGGACCGCTTCGGTCGATCGATGTCCGCAGCTCATGCGACCGCCAGCGTGTGGCTCATGTATCCGACGCCGGCGCCGCCCCCGAGTCCGGAAATATCGCAATCATCGAAACTGGCCAGTTCGTCGCGCGTGACCACGTGAACACCCAACAGCGGACTATCGAACGTGATCGTCCATTCGTTCGTCCCGGTGTCCCGGGTCGCATTGATCGAATAGTCGCCGTAGGCGCTGCCGGCATTGAACACGCTGTGAATCACAGCGCCGTCGATGAAATAACGGGTCATCCCCGACAGCTGGTTGTAAGTGATCCCTGCCCCGACCCGATAACTTTGCAGGCTCAACAGCTTGACATACGGTGTCCCAGTTGAAACGACTGTCGCTTCGTAATCGACCTGAACCGCCCCCACCAGTGTGGTGTGCAGAATGTCAAAAAA
>JBGSVU010000874.1:0-1665 GCA_041752775.1 Pirellulaceae bacterium
CACAGGCATTTCCAGAAGTCGCGCGATGCGCTGCGCGAAGCCTGGCGGCTGAGAACTCAACTGGTTGACCGGCTGACGCGTCTGGAAGTCGAAGCCGACTACGCCTTGATGGTCGCCAGCGATTTGCCGGCTGCGGTCCGCCTGTACGAACAAATCGTTGAGTTCAGCGAAACCTCACCGGTTCGACCAGCCTTGCGGGCCCACTGGATGCTGGCCGGAATTCACCTCGGGGCCTGGGGAACCAGCAGCACCAGCCAGGCCAGCGTCAATCCCGAACAGGCCCGCCAGCATCTGCTGAAAATCCTCGCTTTCTGGCCAACCAGCAGCGAAGCCTCGGCGATCAAACGCTATACGTTATACGATGAAAAAACAGCGCGCTCACGCACGCCTTACCTGCCAATCGATCCGCGACCATTCGATGCAGCGACGCGGTGATCCCGGGGAAGTTTCTGCCGTGCAGCTTCAGCCCAGCCGGTTCAGCTGCCTGTGCCAGATATCGCAAGCGAAGGGGTTCCGGTTTCATCCGGCTGTTCGCCCGTGGACATCCCCAGTTGCCGCCAGAAGAGCAGCATCACGAAAACGAACAGGTTGATCGACGGCGATGGAGCCCCAATCATCTCTTCGAAGATGCCGCAAAAGATGATCATGACAGCCATTCCGTCGACAGCAAAATCCGGACGAAAAACCAGGCTGTACAGCAAATAGCCCAACCCGACAGCCACCACTGCCCCCGAGAAGAAGCCGGCGTACATCGCCGCATTCAGGATCATGTTGTGGCAATGATAGCTGTAGTCAATCATTACGAAACGGGACGTGCAATATCCGTAACCAAACACCGGTGATTCGACAATGCGCTGAATACCATAGGCCCAAATTTCGGTGCGACCGGTAGCGGTTGTCAATTCATCGGTCGTTCCCGATTTGGTAATATTCACCAAAGCGTCTTCGATCAGCCAGTCGATTTTGCCCGACGCGGCCACCGAAAAAATCACCAGCAGCCCGAAGGCCACCGCGAACAATCCACCCAGAATCGCCCCGCGTTTTCTTAAAACGGACTGACAGGCAACCGGCAATCCCAGCATCGTCACGGCCATCGAGGTGCGGCTGAAACTCCCCGCCAGCGTCAGTCCCGCGAGGACCAGCAACGGCAACGCGACCTTCCAGTCCAGACGCCGGCCGCACAACAGGGCCGACAGGATCATCATCGAATAGGCGCTGTAAAACCCCAGATCGTTGGGATGTCCCAAACCGCCCATCCGTTCCACCGTAATCGTCTGCGTAATCTTTTCTTTCCAGATTCCGACTTCGGGAAAATACCAGTAGGCGATCCACGAACCGGCCAGGTAAACCAGCGTCGAGAAACCCATCGCCAGCAACAGGCGGTATCCACCCAGAATCCGCATCGCGGCCGGAATGAACAACACGACTCCCACCAGCGAACACCATGCTGCGAGGCTGTACGTCGGTTCGATACTGAACACGACCGACACACCGTTCCAGGCGACATAGATGCCCACCAGCAAACCTGGCCACGTCAGAAAATCGCGGTACGTCAGGGGAAACAGCCAGAACAGCCCGGCCATCCCGCAGCAACCCGCGATCAGCAGTCGCAGCCAGATCTGCCAGTGCATCGTGAATTCGTCATCGCCGGTCTTGCCCAGAAAA
>JBGSVU010000875.1:0-3397 GCA_041752775.1 Pirellulaceae bacterium
AGTCCGGAGCAGGCGGAAGGAAAATTGAGCGATGTGTCACCCGCATCCGATGTCTACAGCCTGGGCGCCACGTTCTACGAAATTTTGACGGGGCAGACTCCGTTCGAAGGCAAATCCGGTGACGAGATCCTGGGAAAAGTACGCAAAGGCGAATTCCGGAAGCCGCGCGAGATCAAGTCGTGGATTCCAAAGCCATTGGAAGCGATCTGTCTCAAATCAATGGCCCGCGAGGCCGGCGCACGCTACTCGTCGGCCGATGAACTGGCGGCGGACGTCGAGAAGTGGTTGGCGGATGAGCCGGTTTCGGCTTATCGCGAGCCACTTACACGACGCATCCGTCGCTGGACCCGCCGCCATCCAGCGATTGTAGCGACGGCAACTGCAACCCTGCTTTTGTCTGGCTTGGCCGCTTCACTCATCGCTTATCAGCAAAACCAACACGCCAAAGAGGCCATTGCATTGCAAAGAAAGGCCGAAATTGAAAAAGAACGTGCTGAAACCAATGAAGTACTTGCGCGGCAGCAGAGTCAGTTGGCGCTGGAAACCTTAACGGCGGTCGTAGAAGATATTCAAGGAGGTCTCGTCGGTATACCGGGAGCAGGGGAGGTCCGACGGAAATTACTTGAGACTTCGATGCAAAAGCTCACTAAAGTCTCGACACAGTTTCTGGAGCAAGCCTCTGTTGATCGAAGTACCTGGCAAGCACTGATAGAAATGGCAGATGTAATTCGGACATTTGGTGCCAAAGAACCCAATTTTGCCACTCTTACGACCAACAGCGAAAAGTTGGCTCCCGAACAACTTGCAGCTGCAGAACTGGCGGAAGCCTATCTCCAACGCGCCCTTGAGATTGCGAGTGTTCGAGCAGTAGGCCCGGCGCCAAGTGCCCGCGACCTCGGAGATCTCGCATTTTCTCATTCAAGCCTTGGAGAGATCTATTTGCGGCTTGGCCAATCAGAGAAGAGCATTCAACATTTTCAAGACTCGCTGAAAATATGCCAAAGCCTGTATGACGCAGATCCTGCGAGTACAGCCCGGCAGAGTAAACTTGCCATGGCATACAACCAACTTGGCGACATCTTCATGTCAGCCGGCGGTCGCACCAAGGATGCGCTTTCATGTTTCGAAAATTCTCTGGAAATTCGCAAGCGCCAGTTCGATACCGAGCCCTCTGACGATCATAAAAGAAAACAACTGTCTAGTGCCTATCTTAGAATGGGTGATCTTTTGACCTCGCAAGGGCGGCCTTCGGACGCCATAAAATACATTTCGGAAAGCATCAAGCTGTGCCGGCCCCTAGCTGAGTCCAATTTGGCGACCAGCCAGTTGAAACAGCACTTTTCTTTTTCATTGCTCCATTTGGGCGAAGCGTATTCTAAACTGGGCAAATCCGATTTGGCGATTACACAGTTTCAGGAATGTTTGAAAATTCGACAGGAACTGGTCGATCATGACCCTAAAAACAGAGAACTGTTACGCGACCTTTCGGTTGCAGTCGAACGATTGGGCGCATGCCATAAAAACCTTCGTCAATTTGAGCTTGCCCTGCAGAAATTTGACCAAATGCTTGAAATGAAACAAAATGCAAGCGACCTGGATCCCTCGGACTCATTTGCCCAAGAAGAACTCGGTGTCGCTTTAAGTAATCGTGGCGATGTCTTGTTAGCGTTGCGTCAAACGGAGGAATCGCTTTCACAACACCAGCGAGCTTTGGAAATCCGAAAAAAACTGGTCGAATCGGACCCGCAAAACGCCCACAAACGAAGAGCGCTGTCTTTAACAAACGGCAGGCTTGCACAGATTTATCAGTCATTGGGTCGAAATGACGAGGCTCTCGGCAGGTATAGAGAGGCGCTGAGCCTAAGTCGCATTCTCGCGGAATCTGATCCCGAAAATAACCAAAAACAAAGAGACCTTTTGGTTGCCCTTCAAAGAGTTGGCGCCCTTCTTATGGAACTTGAGCGGCCTGACGATGCACGGGAATTCTTTCAAGAGAGCCTGAGCATAGCAGGCAGACTGGCTGAACTGGATCCAGAGAATGCCATGAGCCAACGAGATTATTCCAGCGCCTTGTACCAAACTGGAACTGTCGCTCAGGCCGAAGGCAATTTTAGCGACGCGGCCGAAAAGTTCTCGCAGTCGCTTGCAGTTCTTGAAACGATGATTGAACGTGGTCCGAATATTCAAGCCTTATCGTCCGACAAGGGGTTTGTTGAAGGCGAACTGAGAAAGGCCAGGCAGTTGATATTCGCAACCGGAGATTTGCAAAGGCTGCTGGACAGTTCCGCCGAGGACCTTCCGGCGGTGCTTGAGCAACGAATGATGATTTTTCTTGGCTTGAAAAAATACTCCGACGTCGAGCAAACGGCTGATAAATTGTGTGAACTGCCCGGTGTTTCAACAAATCAACTTTACAAGGCTGCTTGTTATTTTTCACGCTGTGCTACCGCCGTCATCAGGGAGAACTCACATGAGTTGCCAGCCGAAATTGCAGAAGAGCGAACCAGACTTCTAAACAAATCCGTCTCTGCACTGAAATTGGCAATCGAACGTGGATGGGACGATTTCGAACTATTGAAGCACGATACCGATTTGCAGCCTGTTCGACAACATCCGGATTTTCTAAAGCTATTGCCGAAGAACGACTGACCGGCTGAAACGTCGCATTGATGATTTGGCGTGTGTTGGACGGTGTGAATCGGTGCCAAGTAGGTCGAGGCTCGCCTGCAGCAGGACTGTTGAGGTTGCTGGTGGACAACCCGATCCAGATGACCTCTTTAGATGGGCAGGGTCATGCGGTTTTCCCCGTTTTTCTGGGCGCTGTGCCTGCTTGTCGACTGATTTTCGGCGGTCGAAAGCGAGTTTCCAAAACGCACCGTCCACCCCAAGACTTCGTGCACGTCGACAGCCGCTGCAAGGCTCTTGATCCTGTTTGACATGCGACGCGAATGACGCGAACTCTGGCCCCTAAACCCGGCGCATTCCGTTTGCACGGTTTCTGAAGCGAAACGCTGACTCGCCCAGGTATCCGATTTCTATGGATTCAGTCGCTTGAAACGGGCCAGCCAGTCCGGACGGATTTCGGTTGTCCACCGAAACCTGATTTTCGTGACTTCAAATGTCATTTGGGGACCATGACGTCGAAAAGTCGCCGGGATCTTGTTCATTGGCGTCTGAATTGGGAATTTCAAGTGAAAACGCAGTCCATTAATCCGTTAAACAACGCTCATGATGGTACCCGGCAAAGAGAACTTCAAAACCATGGACTGTTGCAGGGGAGTTCGGAAGAGCCCCAGGAAAGCCTGCAGTGGTTGAACAACCTGCGTGGAACAATCAATACCATCAGGACAAGATCGCAATTGACCACGTCGAGCCTGACGGATTGCTGAATGCGTTC
>JBGSVU010000876.1:0-2273 GCA_041752775.1 Pirellulaceae bacterium
AAAACCAAGAGATTCACGGCACTACAAACGACGTTTGGGGGCAAAAATCGGCACGAAATCGAGTCCGAAAAACAGCAAAAAGCCCGTGTTTTCGAGGTCGGAAACGCGGAAAAGGCCCTAAAAACACGGGGGATATGCCCCCCTGTAGGTTCTTTTTCGGGGTTTTCGGTCGCGGGCCTTAGCATTGCGCTTTTCGGGCGCAAGAGGGGATTTTTTTTGGACGGATTCACCAATGGCTAAAAAAGCCGCGAAAAAAAGCCAGAAAATCTACAGGACCCGGGGCGAACTGGCCGCCGCGTTCGGGGTTTCTGCTCGGACTGTCAGCATCTGGCTCGGCGCGGCGGATTTTCCGGGCCGGTCCGGGAATCCGTTTTGCCGCGACGGTCATTTCCCCGACGCCGAGATCCGCGAGTGGCTGGAGGATCGCAAGAAGCGAACGAAGTCAGAGTCACAGGGCACGCTCGACGAGGCACGGCAGAAATCGATTGTTACGAAGACTGAGATCGACGAGCTGAAGCTGCAGGAGCGGCGCGGCGAGCTGGTGGAGCTGTCCGTGGTCAAACGCGAGTTGGCCCGGGCGGTGACGGTTGCCCGGCAGTCTTTGGCCGCACTGCCCGAGACCATGATCCGCATGATGCCCGCCGATACCGACCAGCGGATCGTTGACGACTTGCGGTTGAGTCTACAGAGGGTCGTCGATGGAGCTTGTGATTCTGTCGCGACCGCCATGGAGGCCGACGAATGATCGCGCAGATTGAGATCGACCACGTCTCTGACATCCGGAAATTCGTTGCGGACACTTGGCGACAGCGTCGCAGGACCGACATCGCGGACATCGTGGTGGAGAACTACCGACTGTCGCGGTACGTCGAGGCCCGGCCCGGTGCTTACGATCTGGCCGACATCCCGTGGTATCGGGACATTCTGAACTGGATGGGGGATCCGGAAGTACGCGAGCTGGTGATCCTGAAATCCACGCAGGTCGTAGGCACGGTCAGCACTCAGGGCGGGTTGATCGCGTTGGCCGTCGCGGATCCGTCGCCCGGCATGATTGTTGCGCCGACTCAGGACGAAGCCCGGAAGATCCGCGACCGAATCTACTTCAACAGCCGTTCGAGCCGTCGGGCGTTTGCGAGCATGGTCCCGCCGGAGCGCGAGTGGAACATGCAGGCGGTCGAACTTGGGGCCGCGACCTACCACTTGGCGTGGTCCGGATCGGCGCAGCGTTTGCGCGGAAAGCCGTGCAAGCGAGTCCTGTTTTCCGAGTGTGACGTTTACGAAATCGATCCGGACGTCGGTGATGCTGTCCAATCCGGCGAGGAACGGACGAAGCAATTCCACGACAGCCTGCTGGTGTTCGAGTCCACGCCGGTCGGTGACCGCTCGAAGGTATACGGGCGATTCGAGAAAACCCGCAAGCACTTTTGGTGGTTCGACTGTCCGCACTGCGGGAAGTCGCAGCCGTTGCGATTTTTTCCATACAAGACCGGCACGCTGGCTGGTCGCGGCGGTGTCGTTGGGTGTCGCGACGAAGCCGGAAACCTGCGGACGCCGGAAGAAGCAAGGGCCGCTGCCCGATACGTTTGCTTTGAAGGTTGCGAGATCACGCAGGAGTGGAAAGTCGCCACAATCCGCGGTGGCCGATGGGTTCCGGAGGGTCAGAAATTTCATGACGGAAAACTGACCGGACGTCCGACGG
The DNA here is from genome assembly GCA_041752775.1 of Pirellulaceae bacterium. Taxonomy (GTDB): domain Bacteria; phylum Planctomycetota; class Planctomycetia; order Pirellulales; family Pirellulaceae; genus BJ22. The sequence goes on from JBGSVU010000876.1 coordinate 1,700, forward strand.
TTGAATCGAAACGGAAGATCGGCGTGCATGTCTGGTCACTGATGTCATCAGCGATCACGTTCGGCGACATCGCGGAAAAATATTGCAGGTTGGTTCCAGAGGGACTGCTGCGAGACTTTTTTCAGAACGACCTTGGGCTCCAGTTCCGGCAGGCGAAGCCGACACCGAAATGGGAATCGGTTGCGAAAACATTCACGACAGATTTTTCATCGCGGACCGTTCCGCCGGGGTGCCTGTTTTTGACATCCGGCATCGACGTCCAGGAGGATCACCTGCTGTGGGTCGTCGTCGGGTGGAGCTGCGGACGGACGCCACACCTGATCGACTGGGGGGAAATCCATCGCCAGTCCGGCGGGGAATCGCGGGACGTCGGCGACGACGAGGCGGAATCGGGAGTCCTGCCCGGCAGTGACCTCCGCCAGATACCGGCGACCCTGCTGGAAATCGGCTATCCGGTCAACGGCCTGAGTCCGCTGGACCGGACGATCCTGCCCGTCCGGCTGGTCGGCATCGACTCCCGGGCACGTCGCGCGCAAGTGCTGGACTTCGTTCGCCGGTTTGGTACTGGTCACGA
>JBGSVU010000877.1:0-2429 GCA_041752775.1 Pirellulaceae bacterium
GAACCCACCGTGCTCCCCAGCAAATTGCCAAACCTGCTGGTCAACGGCTCCAACGGTATCGCCGTCAGCATGGCGACATCGATCCCGCCCCACAATCTGGGCGAAGTCTGCGACGCGTTGCTGATGTTGATCGACAACCCCGCCAGCACGATCGAGGAGATCATGCAAGTCCTGCCGGGGCCCGATTTCCCCACGGGTGCGATCATTTGCGGCCGGGCCGGTATTCGCAAGGCTTACCTGACCGGACGAAGCACCATCGTCGTTCGCGCCCGCTGCGAAATCGAAGAAGGCAAAAAGGGCAAGTCGCGGATCGTCATCTCGGAAATCCCCTATCAGCTGACACGCGATTCGGTCGTCGAAAAAATCGCGGCGCTCGTCAAGACCGACCGCGTCAAGGGAATCACCGGAATCAAGGACGTCAGTGACCTCAAGGAACCCGTCAAACTGCTGATCGACCTGCGCAGCGATGCCGATCCCAACGTGATCCTCAACCAGCTGTACCAGTTTTCGCCGCTGCAGTCCTCCTTTTCCATGATCTTTCTGGCACTGGTCGATGGCAAACCGCGCGAGTTGACCATCAAGCAGCTGCTGGAAGAATTCGTCCGCCACCGCGTCAACGTGATTCGCCGCAGGACCCAGTTCCAGCTGGCCCGGGCGCGAAAACAGAAACACACCGTCGAAGGCCTGTTGCTGGCGCTGGCCGATATCGACCGGATCATCAAGATCATTCGCCAGTCCAAGACCCAGGCCGAAGCCAAACAGGGACTGATGGGCGTCGAATGCCCCGCTGCGATGATGCAACAGGCACTCGGCGAAGACGGGTTCCGGATTTTTGCCGAAGAGCGTGGCAACCGCGAAACCTACAACCTGACCCCGGTCCAGGCCGACGCGATCCTGAAGATGACGCTGGGCCAGCTGGTCAATCTCGAACAGGAACGGCTGGGCGACCAGCATCGCGCCCTGCTGGAGGAAATCTCCGAATACCTGCGAATCCTCTCCGACGAGAAAAACATCCGCGCCATCGTGCGCAGCGACACCGAAGAAATCCGCCGGAAGTACGGCGACAAACGTCGCACCGAAATCTCCGGCGAAGAACTGGGCGAAGTCGTCGATGAAGACCTGATCGAAGAAGAAAACATGGTCGTCTCGATCTCGCACCGGGGCTATATCAAACGGACTCCGGTCAGTACCTACCGTTCGCAAAAACGGGGCGGCAAGGGAATCAAAGGCGCCAAAATTGACGACGAAGACCCGATCGAACACGTTTTCGCCGCCAGCACACACGATTTCCTGCTGTTCTTCACCAGCAAAGGCCAGGTTTACTGGCGCAAAGTCCACCAGCTGCCACTGCTGGCCCGCGACAGCCGCGGGCGCGCCATCGTCAATCTGCTGGAACTGGCCGAAGACGAACGGATCGCCGACTGTCGCGCCGTCCGCGATTTTTCGCTGGAAGATCACTTCATGGTCATGGCCACACGCCAGGGCCTGATCAAAAAAACTCCCCTTTCCGCCTACGGACGCCCGCGCAAAGCCGGTATCATCGCCATCAAACTGCGCGAGGACGACGAATTGATCGATGTCGTCGTCGCGAAAAAGGGCGATAACATGCTGCTCGCAACCAGCACCGGCATGGCTATCCGGTTCGACGAATCCGACGCGCGGCCGATGGGCCGCAATACCAGCGGTGTCAAAGCGATCTCCCTGTCCAAAGGTGACACAGTCGTCGGCATGGTCGTCGTCGATCCGGACGCCACCCTCCTGACCGTTTGCGAAAATGGCTACGGCAAACGAACGAAGTTTGGCCTGGGCGTTCTGGAAGATGACAACGACGAAACCTCCAGTGCCAACCGCTACCGGTTGCAGCGGCGGGGCGGCAAAGGCCTGCGCGACATCCGCACGACCAAACGCAATGGCCCCGTCGTCGAGATCCTCGCGGTGACCGACGAAGACCAGATCCTGATCATGACCACCCGCGGGAAATTGCAACGCATCGCGGTCAGTGACATCAACACCATCGGACGCAACACCCAGGGTGTCCGAATCATGTCACTGGATCCGGACGATCAACTGGCGGCCGTTGTCAAAGTCCCACCGGGTGAAGAGGGCGAGCCAGACGAACTGGTCCCGGACGATTCACCCGATGTGGATTCGTCCATCGTGTCGGCGGCGACGGATGACCAGAGCGATTCGGAAGACGATTCCGCAACTGAAGCGGATGACAGCGAAGCTGATGCCAGCGAAGAAGAATAGGCCCTGAGCAGGAACGCAGCGGCCCTTTTCCGTCGCTGCATTTCCCGGGACGTCACTTTGCGGACGTCACTTTGCGGACGTCTCGGGCGACCCGTTTTTAGCACCGGGATTTTTGTCGGGCGAACGCAGGAACCGGAGGCTCGTACGATGGACGTCCACGTACGTCGAATTTAGCAGTT
>JBGSVU010000878.1:0-4082 GCA_041752775.1 Pirellulaceae bacterium
GAGGACTTTCTTCCAGATGTCGCGGGCCTGCAGGTACAGCGGCTCGGCCCGGGCGTACTCGCCCATTTCAGAGTACTGGATGGCCAGGGTGTTGAGGCTTGTCGCGTAGAGGGGATGTTCTTCACCGAGGACTTTCTTGCAGATGTCGCGGGCCTGCAGGTACAGCGGCTCGGCCCGGGCGTACTCGCCTATCGCCTCGTACAGTTGGGCCAAGTTGTTGAGGCTCCCCGGGTAGTCGGGATGTTCTTCGCCGAGGACTTTCTTCCAGATGTCGCGGGCCTGCAGGTACAGCGGCTCGGCCCGGGCGTACTCGCCCATCAACTGGTACAAACCGGCCAGATTGCTGAGGCTCAGCGCGTAGCTGGGATGTTCTTCGCCAAGAACTTTCTTCTCGATGTCGCGGGCCTGCAGGTAAAGCGGCTCGGCCCGGGCGTACTCGCCCATTCTAGAGTACAGGGTGGCCAGGTTGTTGAGGCTTCTCGCGTAGCTGGGATGTTCTTCGCCGAAGAATTTCTTCTCGATGTCGCGGGCCTGCCCGTACAGCGGCTCGGCCCGGGCGTACTCGCCCATCGACATGTACAGAACGGCCAGGTTGTTGAGGCTCAGCGCGAAGCTGGGATGTTCTTCGCCAAGAACTTTCTTCCTAAGCTCCAGCACACGCTCACCGACTGCTGCCGCCTCAGCAAACTTACCCTGTTGATAGAGGGCCGTGAGTTTCTCGTTGGCGGTCGTCGCTTCGGCAGCCAGACGCTGCTGTTCCTCCGTCAAGGGTGGTGAAGCCGGAAGGCTCGTCGCCTTCCAGGCGTCAAGCTGTGGTGATCCGTCCCCAGTCTGCACCGTGGAACCGATCACCGTCGCGGCACCGTTTTCAATATGCGCCGACAGGAGCACTGATTGATCTACCGTCACGGTGACGAGCCCATGCCGGTACTCGACCGAAAGACGCCTTAGCGCGTTTTTCGTTAGCGGCATTTCACGTACGACCTGAGCAATGGGTTTGCCGTCCTGTTCTCCGGTATCGACCAGAGCTACTGAGCCGGACTGACCATCCTTTCCATCTGGGCTCTTTCGCAATCGCACGTAGCAATCAGTTGCCTCATCCAGCAAAAAGCGAATCTGCAGTTCCTGTTTCTCGTCACCGGAGCCCCAACCATCGCCAGCGAAGTCGAGTTCCACCTTCGCCCACGCACCGCCGTTGATCGCTCGCTGGATGGATGCTCCTTTGCCAAGCGACAGCGTCCCCGATTCCCACGTGACGTCTCCTTTGATTACGTAATCACCGAGGGTGTCTTTTTGAAAATCGTCGCTGAAGATGGGTTGAAGCCTTGACTCTCCGGTCGTTTTTTCGGTCTCCTGTGCAGTCGCCAACGAAACCAAACAACAGCATGCGATCGCAATTCCTCGCATCATGGTCCAAACCTTCGTCCTGTCAAAATCTCTCATGGATCAGTCTCTTTCTTTGATTTTTGGCTCAACTGGAAAACTGAGGCCTGAAACGTCACAATCCTCGCTGGACGCCTGAATGGCGTTCATCACCTTTTCGAATGGCTCGGAGCCACGAAGCTTTCGTGGTCCACCGCGCGTCCCGTCTGACTTGACCATCGAGCTGACCGTACCATCCGCAAAGACCCAGTGGCCTGATGTCTGCAGTGCGTCTATGAGATTGCTCGCGGATGCAGACCAGTCCCTGAAAGACGGCAGCGGTTTCTTCGAACTCACCAGGACGAAGGCCTGTTGCCCCGCGCCGTCGGTAAACGCAAAACCCTCGTTTTCATTGGCAGGGTATTTCAGTTCGGTAATGGCGTCCGCCTGAACTTCGTCCAGCGACTCGTCGTAGGTCTCGGGATCGGGGTGTGGATAGCAGAGTTGCACGGCTCCGTCGGGGTTCAGCGCAAACAGGAAACAATACACCGGTTCTTCGAATTGCAACTCGATCCTCAGGTCATCGTCTTCGCGTACGGGGCCGTTCTCGAAGAGCCGCCCGGAAGCTCTGGGGCTGCTGTTGTTCATGAAATGCGTGAACTTGGCTCCGGGTAGCAGTCCAGCCGATGCCGTCGGAATCGGATTCGCGGCCGCGTTGTCGCTGTCCCCCGTCGGATCCGTTGCGTTGGTTGAGTTGTCTCCGGCGTCCGTGACTGGCCAGTTGAACCGAACGAACGCGAACCAAATCGCCAAACAGAGCAACAGCCCGGCGAACGTCGCAGCGACGGCACTGATCGGCACCCTGCGCGGTGTGGAAGAAGCAGGAGCAGTTGATGTTGCCGTCGATTGCAACAACTCGGAGACGGCAAGCGCCGATGCCGGGCGAGCGGTGCGCTCTTTCTGCAATAGACTGTGAATCAGGTCGGCCAAATCGGGGGGCACGCCTGGATTGACTTCCTGGACCGGTACAAAATGCGATTTCAGCACGGCGTCCAGCACTTCCGCCATTTTGTTCCCGGAAAATGCCCGACGGCCGGTCACGCACTCGTACAGCACCGCGCCGACGCTGAACAGGTCCGATCGAAAGTCGAGATCATGACCGTCGACCTGTTCGGGGGACATGTATGCCGGAGTGCCGCCACTGCTGCTGGCCCGCAGGTTGGCCGCCTCGTCCGCCAAACCGAGGTCGAGAACCTTCAATCGTCCGGTGGTCATTTCCAGCCACAGGTTGGCTGGTTTGATGTCGCGGTGGATCAACCCCTTGGCGTGCAGGGCGGCCAGTCCAAGGCACAGCTCGCGGCCGATGCGGCGGACTTCTGCCGGCGGCAGGCTTCCCTCCCGCTTCAACCTCTGAGCAAGGGTTTCGCCAACTAGCAGGGGCATGATGAGGAACAGATTCGAATCAACTTGACCGACCTGGAAGATGGGCACAACATGATCGTGCTGAATGGCGGCCATCGACCGGGCCTCGGCCAGGAACTGCTCGCGGACGCCGGGGCGAGCGTGGGCCTGAGGCAGCAGGAACTTAACTGCCACCGAACGATTCAGCACGGGGTCTTCGGCTTCGAACACCTGGCCGAATCCCCCTTCGCCGATTTTGCGCAGCAGACGGAAACCGGCGACGTTCTGACCGACCTTGAATCCAACCCCGGGACGTTCGGATGGCATTGCGGCAAATTCAACGGTAATCGTGTCGAATTTGTCGGGAGGCGAATCGGAACTGACAGCATTTGAGCCATGCAATCGAACCAATGCTGACTTCAATTCCGGCAACAAGTCTGGGCAATCGGCACATAAAGCCTCAGGCGTTATTGGTTCGCCGCTGTCGCGAGCGGCTTCCCATCGGGCTATCAGGACTAATGTTCTGGAATCATCGGTCATGACGATTTTCTTTTTCTCCTGAAAAGCGTGGCTTGCTCAAACGGTAGCGAACAGAAATTCCCGCAACGCACTTAAAATCAGGTTGTAGCGCCATCCGGTGTTTTCGACTTTCAATTCGGGTCGCCGATCAGGATAAACGCTGCCCAATAGTGGGGGCGGGCGTAGGGTTTGTAGTCGTCACGGGCGGCGACGTCCGCAGGGGTCGATGGGGGTGGGACCTTGAAGGTCTTTTCCTGACGGGTTCCACGCGCGATCCCGCCGGTCAGCTGGGCCGTCAGCGCCGTCGCCTCGGAGGCGGACAGGTTACGGAGCCAGTCTTTGGCTTCTGCCAGGGCCTTTGCCTTGGGCATCGGAGACGTCAGCCCTTCGCGTTGGCCGAGCAGGTTCTGGTAGAACCGCTGCATGAGCAGCGCGGTGGCAATGTCGTCGACTTCCCACAAGCTCAAGCAGACCGAGCGGGAGCCGCTGAGCAGGAACGCCTGGGCAAAGCCGAGCAGCCCTTCGCCGCCGCCTTGTCGACCGAGGCCAGTTTGGCAGGCAGAGAGAGTCACGAGGTCGGCGTTCAGCTCCCAGTAGTCGAGCACTTCACGGGCCGAGATCTCGTTGTTCATCCACGGTTCGCCGGCCTTGATTTCCCCCTTGGGTTGATCCTGCGAGAGAATCAGTTTCGATTCAAAGGCGGTAACGCTGTTCCCTTTGCCGTGGGTGGCGAAGTGCAGGTAGCGGAACTTGTTGAGGTCATCCGATTGTCGCAAGGCATCGACAGCCGCTTCGTTGGC
>JBGSVU010000879.1:0-2690 GCA_041752775.1 Pirellulaceae bacterium
CGCGGATAACACACTGCACGGCGTGGGGCTGGTTTGGTACGACGGCACGGCCGCGACGAAAAACGAGTTCGCCCCAGGCAAGTTCGAGGCCCTGGCGCCGGGCGCTGAAATCGTCGCGCATCGTGGTGACGTGCTGTGTTGCTTCAACCACGACACCGGCCGGGTGCTGGGCCGGCAGTCGAATCAGACCCTCCGGCTGACGTCCGACAGTCGGGGCGTCGGCTATTCGGTCGACCTGAACCCGGCCGACGTCGATCACCAGGCGGTGAAAGCCAAGCTGGCCCGGGGTGATGCCAGGGGCAGTTCGGCGATCTTCAAGCCGTTGCGATCCGCTGTCGGCAAGGATGGCGTTCTGCTGTTCTCGAAAATCCTGCTGTTCGAAATCGGCCCTGTGGTCAGTCCGGCAATGGCCGCGACGATCAATCTGGCAGAAGGCGGGGCCGATGCCCTGGCGATGCAGCATTACGAAACCCAGCGGCGAATCAGCCAGCTGGCCATGCCCGACGGCAAACCCAGGTAGTCCGACGACTGCGACCTGTCCCCCATCCATCCATTCGGAACCATCCATGACCAAACTGCAAAAACTGCGCGACCAGAAGCAAACCCTGCACACCGAACTGGTGGCGCTGAAAGACAGTCTGCCCGAGGGCGGCACGTTCGACGAGAACCAGCTGAAAAAGTGGGATGATATTTCCCTGCAGGTCGGCACGATCGACAACGAAATCAAGACGCTGGAACGGCTGGCATCGCTGGACGCAAAAGACAATCCCGATCAGCGGGAACGTCGATTCGGCCTGAGCCTGGGCAATGTCCCCAAGGTTGACCACGCTGCAGCTGTGCGGGCGTGGGCGCTGGGCCAGCTGAACCGTCGGGAGTTCGTCACGGCCGAAATGCAGTCGGCATTCGACGCGTCCGGCCTGCGGATGGATGAACCGATCGCGGCGAATGTCCAGTGGAACCAGACCAGAGGGACGCTGACCGAGGGCGGCAATGCGGTGAATGATGCCGTGGTGGCTGGCGTGGTGAAAGCCATGAAAGACTACGGCGGGATGATGGAAGCCTGCCGCGTGTTCAGCACGACCGACGGGGCGCCGCTGAAAAAAGTCCTGCGGGACAGCACGGCGTTCAAGGCGCTGAAGACGGCCGAACTGGGAACGATTGCGAACACCACGCAAACGACCAACAAGGCCACATTCGGCGCCATGGAACTGACCAGTGGAATCTACGAAACATCGCTGACGCTGGTCCGTGATGCGGCGTATAACATGCTGGGCGACATGCAAGACGCGATCGGGGAGAGCTTTGGCCGTGGTGCCAATACCTACCTGACCACGTCGACGGCGGGCGACGAACCGCAAGGGATCGAACCGGCCCTGACGGCGGTCACGCCTGGCGTGCTGTCCTATGGCCTGATGCTGTCCCTGTTCCACAGCGTGAATGCCGCCTATCGCCGGTCGCCGAAATGCGCCTGGATGATGAGCGACGCCAGCCTGTTGAACATTAAAACGCTGCTGCTGGACGCTGACGGCCGGCCGCTGTGGAAAGTCGAACCGAACGCTGTGGGCGGGTTCGATTACGTGATCGAAGGGAAACGCGTCGTGATCAATGACGACATGACGACGAACACGATCGCCTTCGGCGACTTCAACCGCTACGAAATCCGGCTGGTGGGTGGAATTGCGATTCGCACGCTGTACGAACTGTTCGCGCTGAAAAACGCTGTCGGCATGATCGGCCACACCGCGATCGATGGCCGGATCGTTGACGCGTCGGCCATGCGAAAACTGGTTTTCACGCTGTCCTAATCTGGCAGCCTGGTAACTGCTGGGAAACCCTTTTTTGAAGAGGCCCCGCTGTCGCGCTTCGGCGGGCAGCGGGGCCATTGTTTTTGGTGGGTGAAATGAATCGATCGCAAGCGTTGAGCGTGAGAGGCCCGGAAGGTCCGCAAGGCCCAGCTGGACCTGCAGGCCCAACTGGCGACACCGGGCCGGCCGGGATTCAGGGTCCGATTGGCCCGACTGGCGACACCGGTCCGGCAGGGATTCAGGGGGACGCTGGACCAGCTGGGCCAGCAGGTCCAACTGGACCGGCTGGACCGAAGGGTGACACTGGCGACACCGGGCCGGCCGGATCACCACCGCCATTCCGTGGATTCCGTGTCTACGGCACATCGACCCAAACGGTCGCAACGAACACCTGGACCAAAGCGGCCGCGATTTTCAACACCGTCGAATACGACAGCGATTCGGACTGGGACAACGGGAACAAACGGTTCGTTTGCGTCACGCCAGGTTACTACACATTCCAGACTGGGCTGGTGCATGGCAGCCTGACCGATGGATCGAACCTGATCGTGGCCCTGTATAAAAACGGTTCGATCGTTTCACTGCTGGGGCGCGGGATGGCCGGGGGTGCTGGGTTCGGCGGGTTCGGTGGCGCTGACACGCTGTTGCTGGCCGAGGATGACTACGTAGAGGTCTTTTACTACACGACAGCAGCCGGCGCGTTGAACAGCACGCAACCAGGCTACTGTCGATTCAGCGGTCATTATCTGGGGGCCTAAATGCCAGTCGTGGAAGTCCAGGCCGACGAATCGGCCACCGAAGTCACGATCACCGCGCGGACCGGTGCGGCCGGGACGCCTGCGAATCCGTACGCGCTAACCCGGATCGCGGGAACGCTGGCGACGA
>JBGSVU010000880.1:0-1592 GCA_041752775.1 Pirellulaceae bacterium
GCCGACGCCGGGCGTGACGAACTGGCTGGAGTCGTGCCCGGACGGTCCGTATGAATTTGTTCCGGGGCGGTACGGGCAGCAGTGCGACACACTGCATTTCTGGAGCTACCATCCGGGCGGTGCGGTTTTTGCGATGTGCGATGGCAGCACGCGATTGATTGGCTACAGTGCCAACGAGATCATGCCGCAACTGGCCACCCGCGACGGGGGAGAGCTGGTGAATTTGCCGGAGTGAACGGTGGGTGTTGTGAACGCCGCAGAGGCAACGGCGCTGGTCGGTTCGATTGACGCGAACGTGGGCGGGTTGGCGATGGATTTCGGGGATATCAATTGCGACCTGGCGTAGCGGGACTTGTTCGCACGTGGGGGTGGTTTGGTGAGAACGAGAACTCCTATTTTTGGGACGTCGCACGTCGCAATTCCTGCCGAATCGAAAAAAAAATCCATTAAAAAACAAGGGAATTCGGGCCTTTTTAAGGAATTTCCGTATTTCCAGGAAAAATTTTTACCAAAAAGGTTGTTCGGGCTTGGTCTCTGTGCTAAAACGCACAGTATTCCTCGACCTGTTGTGCTGATGCCAGACAACGTTTGGATATCGCACATCCCGGACAGGTCCCTGAAAAGCACTGGCGAAACTGGAGCGGACGGCTTTTGCTGCCGCTTTGGATTTCGCCGGCGACGAATTGGATTTTAATAGAGTTCAATCCCAGTTGGCGCGTTGGGGGTTCGTCCCGAAGAGAGGGAAGTTCACCTGATTCACCGACATGGCTTTCATGGTGATGTTTTTCATCTGGCAGCATTTGCCAGGTGGGGAGTTCGGGATTCGTGGCGCGCATCGTCTTCTTTCTGATCGGCTGCCTGCTGGCCTTCACGGCCACCGCCAAGCTCTGGATGCTAATGACCGATCCGTTCGCGGATGTCCGGCTCATATTGTCTCGCGAAGTTTTGTGGGTTGTGGTCATCTTCGAACTGTCGCTCGCATACGCTAACTTCGTGTTTGGCAGTCGCAAATGGTTACCAGCAATAGACATTCTTGTTTTCACTGCTTTCGGAATCTTCTCTTTTGTAACGGTTTTGCTCGGTTATGACGATTGCGGGTGTGCCGGGGGATTTAGGATACCCAGTGTTTTTTTTGTCATCACTGATTTTGCGATAGTCACCGTTTTGGCTGCATCCAGTTTGTATCAACATAACCGTTTTTTTGGTTTGCAAGAATTGAAGCGTCATTTGCAATCACTTAGAGCTGAGCAAAAAGGTTTGCTCTTGGGATTCTCGGTATTCGTGCTTGGGCTTTTTTTAATACAGCTACCGATTGCGGAAAAGCTCCGAATGATGATACTTGGGGGCCGGCACATCTCCGGGAAAGTAGAAATTGCTGGCGACATTCTCTTGGGACAGGATTCGATTGCCATGGCAAGGCTTACAAACCTTTCTGATCATCCGGCAACAGTCTTGGGAAGCGCAAAATCTTGTTCCTGTTTTGTATTGGCGAGAGGGTGCAATTCCATTTTGACCCGGGAGGCATTGGGAATTCAACTGGAGTCCGGGCGGTTTGCGGGGGCTGGGTTGGTAGAGCGTGAATTGTATTGATC
>JBGSVU010000881.1:0-10881 GCA_041752775.1 Pirellulaceae bacterium
GATGACCCAACAGAACTGGCCTTTCGAAAACACCATCTACGGACTCGCCTCCGGCGTCGAAATCAATGACGAATCGGAAGATGAGGATCCGGACGACGATGGCGACGTCGAGGAGGACGCGATTCTCTACATCGTCGAGGGAAGCCAGCTCGGTTACGGAACCAAGCGGGCTTGGGACGCCGCCCACTAAAGCCGAAACGCCCACGCGGGCGTCGCGGTGGGTGGTTCCCGCCGCCTGAAGATGGCAGCCAACCATTCTATTATTGGAGATCGAACGATGAAGAAAGAAGACGTAACAATTGGCGGAACGTACAAGGCGAAACTGAACGGGAAGGAATTCGAGGTTCGCATTGACACGTTTCAGGTCGCTGGCGGATGGAACGCCACGAATCTGGAAACCAACAAATCCGTCCGGATCAAAAGTGCACGAAGCTTGTTGAGTGCGGTTCGCAAAAAACGCGGTCAGGCCAAGGTTGCGAAAACCGGAAACGTGACCGTGGTCGAGATCGAACCGGCGACCGTTGAAACGTTCAACAACGATTCGGCCAAACCCAAGGGCGTACTGAAAAAGCCGAAGAAGGGCAAATCGAAGGATGCCACGACGGAACCCAATGAGAAGAAACTGAGCTGCCTCAATGCGGCGATCAAGGTCCTTGGCGAATCGGGCGAACCGATGAACACGAAGGAAATGATCGAGGCGATGGAAGCCAAGGGCTATTGGACGAGTCCCGGCGGCAAGACGCCCCACGCGACGCTTTACAGCGCGATTCTTCGGGAGCTGGGAAAGGGCGACGAGTCGCGATTCGTAAAAATTGAACGCGGACAGTTCACCACCCGGAAATAGGAGACGAACATGAAAACGATTTACGAACTTCGCGACGTCAACGATTTGGCGGATGGCGAGAAGGCGGTTCCCGAACCGGATATCACCTACGAGCTTCGATCGTTCGACAACAGGAAAATCGAATCTGGAACGGTCGAATACGTTGTCAGAGATGGCGACCGGCTTTACGCCAAAATGACGACCGGTTACTCGTTCCGCGTCAACGGAACCGGGTCGCACGTTCTGGTTCCGAAGGGCCTGTAACCTACCGGAACGTCGAAACGTCCCGCCAACTTTCGCCCCACGTTCGCCAGTGTGGGGCGTTTTCTCGTTGGTTGGCCAACTTGGCGAACGACCCCAGTCGCCGCGACACGGACCAACGTGGGCAGAACTTGGCATCTCACCAGAAAGCTGCGAATTCCTTTCCACTTTTTGGAACCTGCTATTGCTGTGTTCAAAAATCCATGGCTCATGTGTTGTTGTCGCGACGCAACGGTGCGAAACGCGATACACGAAACCTACAAAGAGAACAAAACGATGAAAACGTTTCTGGTCGCCACGCTCGCAAGATACGTTTTGGTTGACGCCGAAAACGAAACGCAGGCCCGCGAATTGGGCCAGCCGGCACTGCACGCACTCTACGCCGATCTTCGCGAACGATTGGGGCGCGAAGTTCCAATCAACATCTTGACGGTCCGCGAGGCAACGACGGAAGAAATCGAACTGATGAAATGGCACAACGAAATGGTCGAAAGGCATGAACAACAATGAATACGATTCCCAAACCGGGCGATCGCATCCGCTTGATCGCCATGTCCGAAGATCCGCATCCCGTTCCCGCCGATTCGACTGGAACCGTGGTTGGCGTTCACCAAATCGGAACGGGCCGCGACAAATGGTTTCAGGTCGACGTCGATTGGGATAACGGGCGCACGTTGATGTTGTCGATTCCGCCTGACGAAATTGTATTGCTGTCGTAGCAGTTGCGATGTTACACCCCCGCTTCCCGTACGGCCGCTCCGAACCGTTCTGCCTTCTTGCCGGTGAACTTTTCCCACCGCTCGACGATCACGTCGCAATACAACGCATCGAGCTCCATCAGAAACGCCTTGCGTCCCGTTTGCTCGCAGGCGATTAGCGTCGACCCGCTGCCGCCAAAAAGATCGAGCACGTTTCCACCAGTCAGCGATGAATACTGAATCGCCCGGACGGCCAACTCGACGGGTTTTTCCGTAAGGTGAACCATCGACTGCGGATTCACTTTTTTCAAATGCCACAAGTCCGTTGCGTTGTTTGGGCCGTGGTACTTGTGCCCCGCACCTTCCTTCCAGCCGTAGAAGCAGATTTCGAACGCGCCCATGAAATCTTTGCGAGTCAAAACGGGATGCAACTTGCCCCAGACGATTCCCTGGCTGAAATAGAGACCCGCAGCTTTGAGAGGCCCCGGGTAGTTGCCGATGTTCGCGTAGCCTCCCCAAATGTAGAACGAACCTCCCGGTTTTAGCGCGTTCGAGATGTTCTGAAACCACGCGAGCAACATTTCGTCGAATGCTTCATCGGTTACAAAATCGTTGGCGAGCGGGCGGTCTTTGGCCCGCAGCTTTTTCTGAGTCGGTTTGGCTTTCTCCGGATGCCGCTCAAGAACGAATTTCTGATGATGGGTCTTCGGCGCGGCAAACGAGCTGTTGCCGGCCGCGATCGCGTTGTTGCTTCGCGGCTCTACCTTGACGTTGTACGGCGGATCGGTGTTAACCAGGTCAATGACCGCGCCGTCGAGCAGCAATTCCAGATCTTCCGGCTTGGATGAATCGCCACACAGCAAACGATGGTCGCCAAGAATCCAAAGGTCACCCGGTTGCGTGGTTGCAGCGTCCGGCTGGGCAGGGATGTCGTCCGGATCGGTGAGCCCTTCCTGGATTCCGGGATCAAGCAGTGCGGCAAGTTCATCGGCGTCGAATCCCAGCAGGCCAAGATCGTAGTTGCACGCTTGCAACTCAGCGATTTCGAGCGGCAACAAATCGTAATTCCATTCGGCGAGTTCGGCAGTTTTGTTGTCCGCGATCCGGTAAGCCTTGATCTGTTCTGGCGTCAGGTCCTTGGCGACATGGACTGGGACTTTCGCCAATCCGAGTTGCACGGCAGCCTTGTAACGGGTGTGCCCGCAAATGATCACATCGTCCGCGTCAACGACGATCGGCTGGCGAAATCCAAATTCCTTGATTGATCCAGCGACGGCATCCACCGCATCATCGTTGATGCGAGGGTTTTTGTCGTAGGGTTTGATCTCCGTAATTGGTCGCAACGTGACCTTCATATGAATCCTTTCAAAAAAAGATGGACACGTTGCAAATCCTCGGTACTTGTTCAGAAATACCTTGGATTTGCAACCTGCTTATAGTTCGGACAAATAAAACAAACTGTCATTACTATTGCGGCTGTTCCCGCGTGCCTCTCGGAAATTCCACTTTTTCCGAGGACCCCTGGCAGGAGACAACGTCCTGGCACATCTCCAGGAACTCGGACAGGAGCTGCGTGCCCTTGGCTGAGTTGATTCGGTGTTCCAATATCCAAAGATTGGAAATATCGTGCGTGCCACCTCGCCCAAGCGGAACAATGTGATCGAGTGAGGCTGTTTCGGGAGTTAACTTCCGACCGCTGAGTGCGCACCGATATTGTTGTTGCTCAACCAAATCGAAAACCTGTTTAGCAGTGACAGTCTCACGACTTTGCATATCGACCTCCTTTTCGTTTGTTGTGATTGTTTGCAACGGTTGTGGCCCAACGATCCCAACCAGTTCTCTGGATTCGCCGGTGTCGGTTGTTGCCCTGACGCCAAAGTCGTACCGAAGCATCCTCCCACGTCTTTGTCAGATAACAGTCAAATCGTCGCCTGGACTTTGGCCGCCCGAGATCAAGGCCACGCAAACGAAAGCTGGCCGCCAGACTCTTGCACTTCCTAAACCATGGGCATTCATTCGCGTTTGACTTAAATCTCGTATTCAACCGGCCGATCTGGCGGCGGACGGCTTGCAGCCAAGCAGATTCGGCTGGAGATCGTTTGGATAATCTTCCGAGTCGTTTCCGATCGATCATTCCTGTTAAAGTCTGGCCCTGGCAATCGATTAATTGGACGCGTTCGCCATCCTTAATTGCGCATACCAAAAGCGTGACGACTTGATTATTCTCAATCATGACCATGACCACTTCGCTCCGAATCCGTCACGTTTATCCGTCACACCCCCCTTATACGCGTGCGCACGCATCGCGCAGGGGTGGGCGTGACAACGTGACGGATATGAATAGAGAGAGATTTTTTCTCTATATTTATGGGCTTTCCTCACTCTGGAATCCGTCACAGAACGGTCACAAAACATGACGACGAATTGAGACGCATCTGGTTCAATTGCAGCCCAATTCTTGAATTTCACGTCGAGAAGCGTCAAAAAACGGGACTGATCGTGACGGATTCTTTTGCACGATTTCGACATCATTTGATTTGATACCCCGTCGCTGGTTTGGTTGCGGATGGAATAGAAACCATGTCAATCTCACCCCACTGTGTCAGCGTCCCAATGACTTGATCGAAGTCGGCGGCCTTGCATCGCATGGCTCGCATTAGCTCGCGCCGGGCCATTGTCTTTTCCGGACGCTCGCGCAGGATCTTCAGCAGCTTCAAGCACTCGGCATGAAACGGATTGTCGGCAACGTGAACTCCCGCAAGAAACAGCTGGCGACGTGTTTGGTGCATGGCGAATTCGGTTGCCCAACGAACGGCGTCGAGACTGATCCGAGGCGATTCATGGTTCTCGCTGCAGGCGTAGATCAGCGCCAGTTTGGTTGCCTGCTCGGTGGTTCGGCTCCAGGCGGTTCGTGCCACTTCGTCATTGGCTTCCTCGGCCTTGGCATATTCCGATTCGGTTAGACTCCGCAACGCGGTCAGAGCTTCATCAGCATCAGGTTCAAAGGGGACGGTTCGTGGTGCCGGGTGAAAGTCCAGAAAGTTGCCGGTACCCGGCTCGAAGTCGGCCCACCATTTGGCAGCTTCCAGAATGGACTCAGGAACATCGCGGGCCGAACCGGGCTTTTGGCCTTCGCCGCGACGACCAACATCGACGATGCACAGGCGGGCAAAGAACCCGTTGGTCAACATCCGACGCGAAAGCGACTCGTAGAAGTATTGAGGGGTCGCGGTTCCGAAAAGCGTCAAATGCGGTTGATCGACGAGGATCGGCTCTTTCTGATTTGCCTTGACGCGAGTTGGGTACAAGTCGCCGGCGGAAGTGTACAGCGTCAGCAGAATGTTGGGTATCGACTCGCGCCGGTTGTCCTGGTCGCCATTGATTTGTCGCAGTACGCCATCCATTTCGTCGTTTTGAAAAAGCATTCGACCGCTACGAATCAATGCATCCTGAATCCCTTCACCGCTGGCGAATTTGTCCCCAAGCGAACCTGCCATTCCGATTCGCTTTAGAACATGCGAATTGACTTTGCGAGGAAATTCTTTCCCGGTTCCGCTGCTGGCCAGCGCCAGTAAATACAAATTGGTTCGCAGATCGCCGGACGTGCAGACTTTGCGTCCGGCCAGAAACGATTGCAATGCAACCGCTCCGCAAAACGCCAATCCGACGTTGGGATAGGGAGCGTTCGCTAGGGTGAATTGCATGACGCTGTCAATGAAGCCGGGAACGCGAAACAGGTGTTCCGGCAGACGACCGGGATCAACGTTCAGGGGATCGGGTTTGGTCGGCGAATCGACGTGTAGGAAGGCGAGATTGCCGAGGTCGGTTTGCGGCACATGATTGCCGAATCCGAGCTGGCCAAGTGATCGAGCGGCCGCTTCAAAATCGCCACCGTGTTCCAGTGCAGTGAAAAGCGAAAAGGGCGAGTAGGCCTTGCCTGATTCCAACGGCGCAGCGTTTGATGAGAACACAAAGAACACTCGTTCTTTGAGTGTCGCCGATGTTCCCGCGTCTTTTCCGGGGCGAGTCCAGTGCTGATTGCCGTCTGTTTGTGTCTGACCGGGTTTCCAACCGTTCGATTTCAAGAGTTCAGTGATGTCGCCTCGCTCGTTGTAATCGTCGCCCGGCCGGAATTCTTCGATAGCATGAAATGCGGGCGTTTCTGGTTTGCACTCATTCAGATTCCACGCGGCGAGTAGGAGGGCTTCACGTTGGCCGGCTGTCAGCCTTGGCGGATCGCGAAGATCGCCCTGAATGATCTCGTAGCCGGCACTAGGCGAGCACAAAAACAGGCCTCCTTCGCCACGAGTCTCGATCAGCGTAACCTGCTTCCCTTCGCGGTTTCCCTGCGCAAGTTTGAGATTGCCATCGACCGGCGCGTCGCAGCGGTAGACTACGTGGCGACCACCCGACTGACTCGTTTCGATCACAATTCTCGTTTTGATCTCCGGGTCGACTGATTCGAACCAGGCATCGAATAGCTCACCCCCTCGATCGAAATCCATTAGTTCCAGATTGCCACTAACTCGACCCGCAACGATACAGATTGCGTCCGCCTTGCCGGGAAACCAACAATCCAGTTCGTCCTCAGTTGGCAGCTGGTTCTGGTACTTTTTCCAGCTAACCGACGGGCGTTTCTGTCGGCCAATCGCTGGCAACACGCACATCCCTGCGGCGCGCAATTCAATTGCGGCGGATTTCAGTTCATCGGCAACGGCGAGGTTTTGTTTCAGAACGGCACCTCGCTTTCGTCGTAAATCGGCGAAACATCGAGCTCGACCGGTTCCGGCATTTCACCAAGTTGGCAAGCAACAATTCGATCGTACTTTTCGCCAGCGACGCTGCGAACAGTGACTTTCAATGGATATGCGACGCCACCGGCCTGAGCGATCTCAACCGCGCGCTCGGCCGAATCAGGAATAGGGTCCGGCGATCGTTGCTTCCACCATGCAATTGCCTTTTGCCGCGCGTAGCCGGAGTGTTCGATACAGATCCATTCGCTATGCCAGTGATCAAGCCCAAGCCGATAATCGGCCCGCATAGTTCGCGGCGCATCGTCGGGCGCATCGCGTTTGATGTGAATGGAATAGGCGACATCCTGCACGTCGTATTCAGTGTCCTCAGATTCACCGGACAGGATGCCTTCACTCGAGGCCTGCGAATTGTGTTTATTGCGTTCGGGCGGCGGAAATTCAAAGCCGCAGTCCGGGCAGGCCGTGTATGCCGCATGCACAACCGACTGGCATTTTGGACATTCCTTTGCGGGCGCCGTGCCTTTGTCCGAAGTGCGATCGTTGATTTGAATTGCATCCACCGGGCCATGCCGCAGGATGTTGTCGCCATAGTCGAGAATGAGGCAATCGAGCTTGTCCTGAAACAGCCGAAATCCCCGACCAACCATCTGATAGTAAAGTCCCGGCGATGCGGTCGGTCGCAACAGCACGACGCAATCGACATTCGGGGCATCGAATCCCGTGGTCAATACATTGACATTGATCAGGTATTTGATCGGTGGCTTGGGATCACCAAACAAGTTGGCAGCGACCTGCTTTCCCTTGAAGCGATTGATCAGCTCATCGCGAATATTGGGCGGCGTATCGCCTGTTATCAGGCCGCATTCCGTTCCGACAATTGTCTCCAGAACCGATTTGACATGTTCAGCATGGGCAACGGAGGAGGCAAAGATCAAAACAGACTTGCGGTCTTTAGTTGCAGCCGCAATTTCGCGACACGCCGCACCGACCAGTTCGTCCGTGTCGATCAACGCCTCGACTTCGCTGCCGACGAATTCGCCAGCGCGAATATGCAGATTCCCGTACTCGGCCTTTTTGCGACCCGACTTTGTTTTCAAAGGTGAAAGAAAGCCCTGAACGATCAGCTCTTTGACGCCGATCTCAAAACAGATGTGATTGAGCAGGTTATCCGGCGAACAGAGCATTCCGGACTTGAGACGATAGGGCGTCGCCGTCAATCCGATCAATCGAACATTGGGGTTCACGATCCGAGCATCGGAAAGGAATGACTGGTACATCCCTTCGCCATCGGGAGGCAGTAAATGGGCCTCATCGACGACAATCAGATCGAACGCATCCAGCTCGCAAGCCCGTTTGTAAATCGACTGGATGCCAGCAACGATCACGCTGTGCGAAGTATCGCGCCGGCCAAGACCAGCCGAGTAAACGCCAACGTGCAAACCGGGTGCGCGGGTTCGCAGCGTCTCGGCTGATTGCTCGAGCAATTCCTTGACGTGAGCCAGCACCAACACGCGACCATTCCACCGTTCGACAGCGTCGCGGCAGAGCTGCGCGATGATCGGAGTCTTGCCTCCGCCAGTTGGAATTACAACGCACGGATTGTCATCGCGTGTTCGCAGGTGCTGATACACGGAATCCAGTGCCGCTTGCTGGTATGGTCTGAGAATCACTGCATGACCTCGCCGTTGCGGTATTTCCTTCCTCGTTCTTTGGCCAGGCAAGCTTCCGGGTAATGGCGAAATCGTTTGTTGATTTCGCGATGGCACTTGATGCAGATCCGATTGGCCGCACTCAGCGAAAAGAACTCCTTGCGACATTTCAAACACTCTCGCATCCGTGCTGTTTGTTTCATGGATTAGGATTCGCTGTAGAAATCAAAGCTGCCAAACGAGGAAGATCATCCAGTCGCACAATCGCCAGCCACGGCTTGTTGTTCTTGCGATACAGCACGACCGGGACTTGTTTGCCAGCGTCTTTCATGGCCTGTTCGATTGCCGCGTAGATTGCCAGCGACTCGGCCCGCTTCACTTCGAAGTGGATGTCGGTCAGCCCGGTGACGATGTCCGGCGAATCCGGTCCGCCACAAAACTGACGACCGCGGGTGGCCTCCGTGCCAAAAAGCCTCCTTATCTCCGCGGCCGCCTCGCGTTCACCACGCTTCCCTTTCGTGAGAGAACGCCTGCCCATCACCCACGCCTCCATGGCGCGACGCTCGAAGTGGCCTGCGGCACTTGTCCGCCAGCCAACTCCCTCTTCGCGTATCCTTTGATTTCGTTGGTGACATCGCCGGTGTCATCCCGCTTTTTGCATTTGACGGAAATGACCATTGGCAAGTTGTGCAGCTCGGCCGAATCTTTCGGCGTCATCAAACCGGCGGCACGACAGATTGATGACAGTTCGCTGCGGGCAATCTGGACTGCGGTCGCATTCGGGTTATCGAGATTGAGTCGAGCCCAAAGCAGCCTGTTCTTGTACTCGCCGTCGATTACCTGGAATGTCAATTCGAGGTAACTGCCGTTGCCGGACTTTGTCGGCTTCATCTCGCTATCGGTAATGACAGCGAGATACTTGCCGGCGGGAATTGGGTCGAAGTCCGTTGTCGGTTCGACCTCGTTTGCGTTGAAGTTTCCAAGGCTAACCATTGGCACGTTTTCCTTTCTTGACGTTGTGAGTGAAATTTTGTGCGTACACGTTCCAATCGAGTGGGATTTCGTCCGGAAGATTCAGACGGTTCTTGGCGACGTGCGCTGGCCGCTCGGCCGTACGCAGAATGCGTTCACCGCTACCAATGCCCCGAGTTCCCTTGCGGCCAAAGCCTTCGTCAGTCTGCTTCGTGTGAACTTTGTAAGTCGCGAACAGAACTTCGTCGCACCATTCCTGAATCAATGCCGACGCCAGTTTGTGAAGTCGTGGAACGTATCGGTCATACGATTCCGTTTCCGGGTTTTCGAACTTCTCAATCTTGGCATGGGCGATCAAAACGATCGTCATTTCCTTGTCGCGACGCAGTGCGGCGAGGCCTTCGAGAAAATCACGCCAGTGATTGAGAGCGAAAATGTAGCCCTTGGCGTAACCGATGTCCTCGATGTTGGTCACGTTTCGTTTGCGACAAACTTCGGCCCAAATCAATCGTTCAAGCCAATCGAGCGAGTCGATGGCCACGGTCCGATAGGCGTGCTTTTCCATGTACAGTTCGGTGAGCGCTGCCATCGCCTGCTCGAACGAGTCGGCCAACGGAAACTTGTCGCAGCCGATTTCGCCGAGTCCGTCCTCGGTCTGAATGAAGATTGGCGTTTCACTGGACGCGGCAAAGGTGGACTTGCCGATGCCCTGAGTTCCGTAAAGCAGGAGCCGCCTTGGGCCTGGCTGAAGTCCTTTGGCTATTTGTTGCATCAACGACATGGAGTTCCTTTCGGTTTGGGAAACAAGGGAAGAATGGGATTTAGATTTCAAATGGAGTCGAACGTGCGCATTTCCTCGTAGCCGGTCGGCCAGCGATCCTGTGCGTAACATTTCTTGAGTCGTTCGATGGCCCGTTCGTTTTCGGACTTGGCAATGCCGAGCACGGCTTCGCCCACTCGCCATACGCCACAGCGAAACGGCTGTCGTTTCTCGATCGCGATCAAGAATACGGAGATGCCCTGCGGGGTGGCCTGTCTGAGCACGCTGCGATAGAAAGAAAGCTGATGGATGTAGCCGTAGCGTCTGGCATCAGGTTCAAACCACATCAGGTCATCGCAGGTTTTCAGATCCACGATTCCGACTCGCGGGTTGAACCAGTCCATGCGGATTTGGCAGGGGAGCCCGCAGTAATCGGCGCGAACGACGCCTTCGGGCTGGCCATTTGCGACCAGCTCCTTCGCAACCTCGTTCATCTGTACGCCGGCATGCATGGCCTCGATCAGCGCCAACTGGTCGTCGGTCAAAACCGGCTTGCCTTGAATCGCTGCCCATTCAGCAAACGCCTTGGTTCGGCTTCCGAAGAGTGAGCCGGTTTTCGGATTGATGGGGCCGCCGATGGCGAACTGGTTCTCAAACTCCGTTTGGCCTTCCAGAATCAGAATGTGGGCGGCACGACCGACGATGTAGGCGGGACGGTCTTCGTCCGGTATCAGGCCGGATTTTTTGCGATGGAACAGGAGCGGAGATTTGCGAAAGTCGGCCAAAGCGTGACTGCTCAGGTTTTCCGCAGCTTTGGCGTGATATGTTTCCGCCGATTCGGAAATCAGAAAGTCCATTGAACTCATCACCATCGTTTTCTCCATCGTCTTGTCCCCTATCTCAATACCTACCCGGTTCAGGCCCCAACTGACGGCAATTTCAGAGATGCAGTCGCATGTCGGCC